>CAMZKR010000154.1 GCA_947311335.1 uncultured bacterium | reverse complement strand
ATTATAGTAGTAGGATTACCATATGATTTATATTGAAAAGATAGAAAACAGTTAAATAAAACAAAAAAATTTATAAATAAATTAAAAATAATTTTTTCAAAAAAAGAAATTATATGAATTGATGAAAGATATACAACTTTTGAGGCTAGAAATATAAATAGTAGTAAAAATAGTAAAGAAGTTGATGATTTATCAGCAGTATTAATACTAGAAACATATTTAAAACTAATTAAATGTAAAGCTATATAAATTGTTATTCATTTTATTTTGTTAAATATATTAGTTCTTTTTAATAAAAAATTATTTATTTTTTGACTTTAAATTTAATATATGATTTAATATTAATGTATAGTTATTTTAATAAATTATGGTTATGATAAATTTAAAAAGATTTTCTTTAATAATGTTAATTTTTACATTATTTTTAAATGTTTCTTATAAAGCAAATGCTTGAACGGAAGTTAATTCAGTAAAAGCTATAGATAATAAAACAATTAATGTTTTATTAAATGAACAAAATGGTTTAGTTGATTGAGAAATAGCTTGAGAATTGAAATTATTAAATGATGTCCAAGTTTTATCTGTTGAGAAAGATACAGTAGACACAAAAAAAGTATCAGTTTATTTATGAGAAAATAAATTATTACCAAATAAATCATACAGTTTATTAACTGTATTTGGTTCTGAATGAAGTATAGATTTTAAAACTAAATCAACTTTAGAAAATATTGAAATATTAAATACATGATTAGTAGAATGACAACGAATGGATCATATATTTATAAAAGATTCTAATACAATAGAAATATATTATACTAATCCTCTTAGTTCTACAGATTTTGAATATAAGTTATTATCAAGTGTTGATATAGATAAAGTAACTAAAACTTCTAATAACTTAATTATAAATACAAAAGATTTATTAAAAGATAATAGCAGTTATATTATTATGTTAATATCAATTATGGATACAAATTCAAATGAAGTTGAATTTGCTGATTGAATATATGATTTTACAACAGAAATTTTTCCAAAAAATAAAGTAATAAAAACTTCAGAAAAAATAACTTCTAATAATAATAAATCAACTATTGAAACAGTATCATTAAATGTAGCTGAATCACCAGATACTTGAGCTGAAACAAATGTTCTTATAGCTTTAACTTTTATTCTTAGTGGTTTTGTTTTTTTAAGAAAGAAAATATTTAGAAAATAAAATATAATAAAACAAATAAAAACACTACTTTAAAGTAGTGTTTTTATTTGTTTTATTAACTATAAGTATGGTATAATTTTATAGATGTTTATTTTTTAAAGATTTATTTGTGGAAGAAATAATAAAACAAAATTTTCAAATGAGAGAACAATTATTACAGGTTATGATAGATAATGATTGAAGTGATATGTATTTAACTGTTTGATCTTCTCCTGCAATAAAAATTTGATGAGAGATTGTAAAGATTGATGAATGAGTTGATGTATTAAAGCCTAAAGATACATTAGATTTTGCAAAGTCATTAATCACAGAATATCAATTTGAAGAATTAAGTAAAAAGAAAAATTTAGATTTTTCTTTCGGTTTTAGTGATAGAAGATTTAGATGTAATATATCATTTCAAATGTGATATTATATGATAGTTCTTAGATTACTTGCAAATAATATTCCAAATATAGATGAATTATGATTAACTGACATATATAAAGATGTAACAAAAAGGGGACAATGATTAATACTTGTTACTTGACCAACAGGATCATGAAAAACTACTACATTATCGGCTATGATTGATTATATAAATGTAAATTATAATAAACATATAATAACAATAGAAGATCCAATTGAATATGTTCATAAACATAAAAATTCAATAATAGAACAAAAAGAAATAGGAAAAGATGTACTTGATTATGAAACTGCTCTTTTATGAGCAATGAGACAAAACCCTCAAGTAATATTCTTTTGAGAAATGAGAAGTAAATCAGAAATGGAAATGGCTTTGACTTTATCAGAAACATGACATTTAGTTTTTTCTACACTTCATACTCGTAGTGCTCATCAGACTATTTCTCGTATAATTGATACTTTTAATTGAGAAGATAAAATTCAAATTAGATTACAATTAGCAGATTCATTAGTTGCTGTTTTTTCTCAAAGATTATTAAAACTAAATAATGGAACATGAGTACAGCTCGCAAAAGAAATTCTTATAAATAATTGAGCAATATCTAATCTTATAAGAGAAAATGATCTTCATCAAATCCCTTCAATTATACAAATGTGATCAAGAGAATGAATGCAACTTTTAGAAACTGATATAATAGAGTTAATAAATTCTGGAGTTATTTCAAAAGAAGAATGATATAAATATGCAAATAATCCTAAATATATAAAAGAGAGTATTAATTAAAAACAATAAAAAACTAGCTATCAAGCTAGTTTTTTATTGTTTTTAATTAATTAATAAGGTAAATCAGTACCTCAATCTATAACAGGAGTTCCTTTTAAAGGAGTTGTTGTTGAACCAATTAAACCACTAATTTCACTATTACTTAGATTTATAACACTACTAGCATCAAATATACCTCAAGTTCAAACAGTTAAAGTTAAACCATCTGAAGCTACTTTAGATATAATTGTAGTATTAACACCTGCATCATCAGTAATTGTATCACCTTTTCTGAAAAAACCAGCAGCAGTATCTGCTACTACTACTAAATTATTAGAAGTATCAACACTTTTTGTATTATCAGTACCAAAAACATTGTTAGCTCTTGGAGCATAAGTTCATTCTACTTTTGCTTCAAAAGAACCAGCTCCATCTTCAAGAGAAGCAGCTACTTCATATCTACCACCAACTAAACTAGTAACAGCTATTAAATAATGTTTATCAGTAGGATCTTTAAAATCTTCTTCTTTTACTCATAAAGAAGTGTAATTAGGATTCCCAACATTATAGATTGAAATAGCCTTTGCTTCTGCTCAACTTCATCCTAAAGCTACAGTAGTTAAAATAGAATTAGTTTGTGAAGTTCATACAAAAGACATTAAAGGTCTTCCTGTAGCAGCTTCTGTACTCATTTTAGAAACAATATTACCTAAATCACTTGTTCTTTTAGTATTTCTAGCATCACTACTATATCCTTGTAAAGAAATAAAAGCTATTGTACCTAATATAGCAAGTATAGTAATAACTACTATAAGTTCAACTAATGTAAAGGCCTTTTTTGAGTTTCTCATATAACAAAAAAAAGTTAATAAATAAAATATCAAGTTTCATACTTAGTGTCTTAATATTATTTAAGACGTATTTATTTTATACTAAAATTAATCTAAAACTAGTTTTTTAGTTATTTTTATATAGACTAGTTTTGTTTTTTTGTTTTAATGAATATATGGAAAACTTATTTAAATGAAAAATAATTCTTTTTTATTGATTTTTATTCAAAAATTTATCCCTATACAAAAGTATAAATAAAAGTTTTTTAATTTTATAGATTTTTTGCAACTTTTCACATTTCAAAGAAAGGAAGCATTATACCTACAACTATAGTACCAACTAGAAATCATACAATAACTATAATTATTGGTTCCATCATACTAGATAAATTTCATATATATCTTTTTAATTCTGAATTATAATTTAATCAAACTTTTTTTAATGAGTTTGATAAACTTCAAGTTTCTTCTCATGTATTTACTACATATGCAAATTCTTCAGGAAAAAGTTTATTTAAATAAACACTAGCATCATATTCAATATTTAATCATAGAGATTTTGAAATAGTAAGTCATACTTCTACTTCATTTTTTATTCTTATTAATTCTCTTTTATAAAGTAAGTTTGGAACAACATTACTTGATGTTCTTAATGCTTCAAGAAGTAAAACTCAAGCATCTACAAGTATAGTAAAAGATTTAATAAAATATATTATATTTGATTGTTTTATCACAAATCAAATTATAGGTAATTTTGTAGCTATAGTAGCAAATAATACTTTTCAAGGATTTGTTTTCTTGATTAATTTAATTAAAATAAATGTAACAAAAAATGATATAACTATTGTTAAATAATCATTTTTAAAAAAATCAGATACATTTACTATCATTTGGGTAAGTCAAGGTAACTCACTTCATGCTTTTTTAAATGATTCTGTTACTTTAGGTACAATAAATACCATCATAAAAATCACCATTGATAAAGTTAAACAAAGTAATATTATTGGATAAATCATAGCTCATTTAACTTTTCATTTTAATTCTATATTTTGTAAAAGATTTGTATCAAGTTCAGCTAGTATTTTTCATAATTGTCATGTTTTTTCTCAAACCTCAATTAATGCAATAGTAAGAGAATCAAAAACTTTAGGATATGTGAGCATAGTTTCATGTAAGGTTATTCCATGATCTATATTTGTTTTCATTTCTCAAATTATTTTCTTTAGTAATGGATTTCTCATTTGTTTTACTAGCATTCATAATGCTCATTTTATATCTATTCAAGAATTCATAAAAATAGATAATTTATTAATAAATTGCCATAATTCTTTTTTTGAAACAGAAGCAAATAATAGAAAATCTTTTTTTACAGCATTATTACCTTTTTTTACCTTTAGGCTTGATTTTTGAGCTTTATTTAAAAGTTCTATAATTTTTGTATTATCAAAACCTCAGTATTTATCATAAAATTTTTTAGAAAAAAACATTTTTATTTAATTATAAGATTAAAGATATTAATATTCACCATTTTTTATAATTATGTCTTGGCATTCTTTTATTACAGTTGTATAATCTCAACTTTTATATAATTCAAGTAAAGTATTATACCTATTTTCAAGTTTTTGACTTTTTTGTGCTATTTTATACTTTGTTTCATTTGCTATAGCTTTTTTTAAATAATAATTTATTTTAGCATCAATATATCAATCTTTTATAAATCTAGTTGCCTCTTCTTTTAATTTTAATATTTCTCAAGTTATATATAAATTCTCTAGAATACTAACTATATGTTTAATTTGTTTCTTCTTTTTTATTTTTTCTAATTCTTCTTTTATTTCTTGTTCATTTTTTCAAGCCAATAATTTACTTTCTTTTTTATTAAGTCATTCTTTTATTATTATTTTTTTTAATTTTTCCGTTCATTCTTCTATTATATCTCTTGTTGTATCTCTTTTAATTAATAAAATTGTAGCATCATCATTAAATTCACCTCAATTTTTAAATAATTAAGATCTTCTATTATATAATTATATATTTTTTTTATATCATTTTGTTCAACATTACATGCTTCTAAAAAAGTATTTTTTAATTTTTCTAGTCAATAAAATTCTCATTTATCATTTTTTATATCAGTTACTCAATCACTATAAGTTAATATTATATCCTTATCATTAAGGGTTAAATCTTTTGATTTTATATCATCTATTTTTGTAATTAGTCTAATTCAAAGAGCCAGTCATCAAGCAATTATTTTTTCAACTTTTTTTTCTTTTTCTTTATAAAAAAGCATAGGTTCATGTCACATTCATATATATTTTAGATTATTAATTGTTTTTTTATTGATTTTAAAAAATATTCAAGTGACAAAATTCCTACTTTCAAGTTCTTCTTTTAAATTATTATTTGTTTTGTATATCAATTCTTTAAAATTATTTGATTGAGAAAATTGTTTAAAATTTCTATTTAATAAAGAAATAATTAAACCTGCCCTAACTCAATGACCAGTAGCATCTCATAGAAAAAAATTATATTCTTTTACAGTTTCCGTAAAATCAAAGGTATCTCAAGATATTTTATCATGTCAAAGTATTTTTCAATATACTTCATATCATACAATATCTTTTTTATATAATTCCTTTGTTAATCATTTATGTATATTTTCAAGTTTCTTTTTTGCTATATCTTTTTTTATTTTATTTTCTTCATCTATTAATACTTTTACTTCATCAAGTAATCTTTTTCTATTTAATTTTTCTTTTAATTTTTTATAAAAGTTTAATTTTTCTTTAAGTTTATAAAAAATTCATTTATTTATTCCTTCTTTTTTATTTAATTTTTTATCTTTTATTGTTTCTCAAATAAGTTTTAGAGCTTCAATTTCATCATTCTGTTTTATATTATCTTTTTTCTTTTTTTTACCTTTTTCTATGTTTTTTAATATTTTCTCTTTTTCTTTTGCATAAAAAGTTACTACAGTTGAATTTTTTTTATTTTCTTCAAGAAAATTTGTTAATAAACTTAATGCTTCTGTATTTTTTCACATTCATATTAAATTTTTTAATTCTTCACTTGTTTTTTTAAATTTTAATTTAAAAATTTCATTTTCTCTTTTTTTCTCGAAATTAAGTTTTTTAATTTCAAGTTTCTTTTTTAATTCATCTATTTGTTGAACCCTTTTGTTATAAATTTTTGTTATTTCTGCTATTTTATTTATATTTTCTGCATATTTTGCTTTTAAATCTTCAAAAGAATTACTTTCTTTATTTTTAATTTCTCAAATAGCAAGTATTCAATTATTCCAATCTTCAAGATAAATATAGATATTTATTGCTTTTAATGCATCATTGAAGTTTTTTACATTTAGAGTATTTACTCTTTTTTTAAATAAATTAAACATAAATTTTTAATAAAGGATTAAATTAATTTTAATGCTTCTTCTAGAGTTGTTTCTCATATAGAGGCTTTTAGAATTCAGTCTTGAACTATTGTTATCATTCAATGTTCAACAGCTACTGTAGCCATATTGTTAGCACTTTCTTTTTCTAATATCATATTTTCAAGGTAATCTCAAACAATAAGTACTTCATGTATTCATAGTCTTCATTTATATCAGGTTCAACTACATTTATCACATCATTTTCATTTATAAAACACCATTTCATCTATTTCTTTTTTCTCCATTACATTTGATAATATTTTATTAACTTTTTTCATAGTTAGATCAGATGGTTTATATTTTTCTTTACATTCAGAACATATTCTTTTTCACAATCTTTGAGATACTATCATTTTCATTGATGAAGCTAATAAAAAAGGTTCTACTCACATATTTATAAGTCTTTGGATTGTTCAAGCCGCACTATTTGTATGTATTGTAGATAATACAAGATGTCATGTTAATGCAGCTTCTACAGCCAAAGTAGCAGTTTCTTTATCTCTTATTTCTCATACCATTATTATATCTGGATCTTGTCTTACAAGACTTCTTAATCAAGATGCAAATGTATATCAAATATCAGCTCTAACTTGAGATTGATTAACATATTCAATATTATATTCAATTGGATCTTCAAGAGTAGATATATTATATTCTAATGGATTAAAGTTTTTTAATATTCAAAAAAGGGTTGTTGATTTACCAGAACCAGTTGGTCAAGCTACTAATATAATTCAATATTTACTTTTTAACGCTTCTCTTACTTTTTCTAGATTAATATCAATAAATCATAAAGCCTCAATATTTGTTAATCAACTATCTTGTTTTAATATACGCATAACAATCTTTTCTCAATATTTTGTAGGAAGAGAAGATAAACGTATATCTATATTTAATTTTTCCTTTTCATAATAATAAACTATTTTTCAATCTTGAGGTTTTTTATTTTCATCTATTTTTATTCTTGATAATACTTTTAATCTAGTAATAATAGCACTATTGTTTTCATTATTAACTTTATCTACAATAAAGAAGTCTCAATCTTGGCGAAACCTAATCATAAGAAAATCCTCAGTAGGTTCTATATGTATATCTGATGCTCAAAATTCAATAGCTTGTAAAAAAATAGAACCAACATATTGAACTACATCTCATATATCGTGTTTTATTTTTATTTTATCTATATTTTCTGGTTTTTCCATTAAACAAATCTATATATATTATCTTTTTTATTTTAACATTTATTTATTTTAAAGTTAAGTAAAAGGTGTTGATAAAAAAAATTATATATTTATAATATAAAAAACCTGTATTTTTACAGGTTTTTATTAAAATATATTAGAAATTATTTATAATTTTTTATAAGAAAATTCTTTATTTTCTCTTTTCTTATTTTCTCTTTTGATTTTATTTCTTTTTTAATTTCACTTTTAGTATTACTTGTTTTGATTTTTCCTTTATTTATAGGGATAGTTACGTCAATACTTTTTTCTTTTATTCATAATACATTTGTTTTTATATTGTTAAAAATATACTTTAATTTTGGAGTTGTTATTATAAAAAATACTCAAAAAGATAAACTTCATAATAAAGTTATAATTAAAATTATTTTTTTTATTTTTCATTTTTGTAATTTTTTATTTTCTATATCTGGTTTTTTCTCATTTTCTTCTTCTAAAGAAGAATAATTTTTAAATAATAATTTACTTTTTTTAGTATCAATATTTTGATTTTGATTAGCAATATTATTTTTTATGTCTTTTTTAGTATCAATATTTTGATTTTTATCAGTTTTTATACTATTTAAACTAACAAGAAATTTCCTTTTATTGTCAAGTTTAGGGGTAATGTCTTCTTTTTTAAGATTATTATTTATTTTATTTTTATCTTTTCATAATGCTTTTAAGTTTAGTTTTTTTGTTGTAGGCATTTTAAAATTAATTTAATAATTATTTAAGTTATATACATATAT
>CAMZKR010000153.1 GCA_947311335.1 uncultured bacterium | reverse complement strand
TTTTTGTTATAAAATTTATTAATTTATTATCATATTCTAAATTTATATTGTTTTTATTTAATCTTTCTATTAGAATATTTAGATTTAATTTAATTATCTTTTTTATTTCTATTTTAGTAAGAGGATTAAAAACCATTATTTTATCAATTCTATTTATAAATTCTGGAGGGAAATATTCATTTAGATTTCAAATAATTTTTTCAGCGGATTTTTTATAATCTTTTTTAATATCTATTTCTTTATTATCATCTGTGTTAAATCAAATTGATACTGCTTTATCTATAAATTCTTCTTGACCAATATTTGAAGTTAAAATAATTATTGTATTTTTAAAATTTATTTTTCTTCATTTATTATCAGTTAAAATTCAATCCTCAAGTATTTGTAGTAATAAATTATGTACTTCTACATCTCATTTTTCAATTTCATCAAATAAAATTACACTATAAGGTTTTTTTCTTACTTTTTCAGTTAAAAATCATCATTCTTCATATCAAACATAGCCAGCTGATGATCAGATTAATTTACTTGTGCTAGTTTTATCAGAGTATTCACTCATATCAATTTTTATTAAAGAATTATTACTTCAATAAAATTCTTTTGCTAAAACTTTTACAATTTCTGTTTTTCAAACTCAAGTTGGACCTAAAAATAAGAAACTTCAAAGAGGTCTATTAGGACTACTTATTCAAGTTTTACTTCTCATAATAGATTTGGTAATAGCATCAATTGCTTCATCTTGACCTATAATACTTTTTTTTATATTTATTTTTAATTTCTTTAGTTTATCAATGTCAGTTTTATTTAAGTTTGATATAGGAACTCAAGATATTGTACTTAATACTTTTTGTATATCTTCTTTTTTAACATTTAACCTTTTATTTTTTGGTATTTTAAATTTCTTTTTTAAATCTTTTATTTTTTCTTCTAATCACTCAACATCTTTTTTTAAAGAAACAGCCTTTTTATATTGTTGAGATATAACGGCTTTTTCTATTCTTTTTTGTAAAGAAATTATTTTTGTTTTTATTTTTTTTATTTCTCATTCATCATAACTGTAATGTAAACTTTTTAAACTACAAGCTTCATCTATTAAATCAATTGCTTTATCTGGTAAATATCTATCTGTTATATATCTTATAGACAAAGTTACAGCAGAATTTATAGCTTCATTATTTATATTTAAATTATGATATTCTTCAAAAATTTCTTTAAGTCATGATATAATTTCTTTTGCAATTTCCTCATTAGGTTCATCAGCTATAATTTTCTGAAATCTTCTTTCAAGTGCGGGATCTTTTTCTATATATTTAGAATACTCATTTAATGTTGTTGCTCAAATTACTCTAATTTTTCATCTTCACATAGCAGGTTTAAGTATATTTGAAGCATCTAATGTTCACTCTCAACCTCAAGCTCAGATTATAGTATGAATTTCATCAATAAATAATATAACTTCATTTTCTACTTTAGAAGCTTCTTCTATTACTTGTTTGATTCTTGTTTCAAATTCTCATCTAAACTTTGTTCCAGCAACTAAACTAGACATATCTAATGATAAAACTCTTTTCTCTTTCATTGAAAAAGGAACTTTTCATTCAGCTATTTTTATAGCAAGTCATTCAACTATTGCTGTTTTTCATACTCATGCCTCTCAAACTAGTACTGGATTATTTTTTGTTTTTCTATTTAATATAGCAATAAGCCTCTCTATTTCTATTTCTCTTCAAATAATTTTATCTATATTTTTTTCTTTAGCTTCTTTTGTTAAATCAGTTGAAAAAAAATCAAGTGCAGGAGTACTAGTTTCAGTTTTATTTTGTTTTCAAGTAAGTTTTTGTTTTAAAAAACTTCATCATTCGGGGTTTTGCTGTAGTCACATAAATATATTCTCAGCAAGTTCTCAGAATAATTTTTCTATATTTTCATCACTTTTAGGATTAAGCACACTTATTCAATCAACACATCAAGATTTTGATAAATCATTTAAATTTGTTTCTATATCTTTTGAATTTATTCATATATATTCTAAAAAATTTGGTAACCATTTTCAATTCTTAATTGTTGACAATAAAAAATCTTCGATACTTGCTCTTGATTTAGAATAAGTTGCTGCAATTTTCACACTTCATAATATAATATCTTTTAAATCTTTATCCATTCCAGAATATACTCACTTTCTTTCTTCATGTTTTTTATTAAAACTTCATTTATTTATTATTTCTAGTACTAATTTAGAATTTAAACCATATAAAGAAAACATTTCAGAGAGTCATCATTTTGCAATTTTTACTATTTCAAGAAATACATCTTCTATTCTTAAATCTTTTATTCATAGTTCTTTATTTTTATTTTCAGTATTTATTAATACTTTTTTATATCAATCAGAGAAATTATTGTACATTATATTTTTTTAATAATTATTTTTGATTTCTAAAGTTTATATATGTTATTTTTATTGTAAAGATAAATATACTAATTAATGTTAAAAACATTTGATTAATAGATATAACATATATAATAATACTATAAAAATAGTTTTTATATAAAAATTTTAGGTTTACTTGTTTTAATTTTTAATTTTTATTATATGTTTTTAAGAAAACTAATCCTACTTTTGTCTTGATATATAGCTTGAAGTGTAGTTAGCTCTCTTTATAGTAATAAAAAGTGAAAAGATTTAAAAATATCTCTATCAAAAGCTAAGAATGCATGAAAGAATGAAAAAAAATTACTTTTAGATAATATTATAGAAACTCAAAAGAATTTTATTTGAGATTTAGAGAGACTATTTTTTACTGATGAAAATAAAAAATATATAACTGATAAAAAAGAAGAGTTAGTTAATATTATTAATAATTATAAAATTGAATGAGAAAAATTATTAAAAACATTAAAGGAATGATGAAAAGATAAGGAAAAAAAATAAAAGCACAATTATTAAAACTTTATAATCAAAAAACAGAATTAATTGATAATTTAAAATGATTTTCACCAAAATTAACTAATAAATTTAAAGAAAAATTAGTTACTTATTTAGATACTTTAAAAAATAGTCTTAAAAATAAGAAAAAATAAAAAAGAAATTTTATAAAATCATATAAAAAGTTTATTTTTATCAAAATCAAAGAATTTTTCATATTTTTTTAAAGAATGAGTACGGGTATAATATTTTTTGGAAGAGTTTTAAAATTATTTATTTAATTCTTGATAAACTTCTCAAGCTATCTTTATACTTGGAGTAAGTGTTTTTGCTCACGGAATCCACTTTGCTGGACAAGCTTGAGCAGGATTAGCTCTCATATATTGTAAAGCTTCTATTTTTCTTAAAAGTTCATCAGAATTTCTTCATAAAGGACCAGAAGTTACCTCTATTCATCTAATTATTCCATCAGGATCAATTATAAATGTTCATCTTCAAGCTATTCAAGTTTCTTCATCAAGTATATTATAAGCATCAGCTACTTCTAAATTATGATCAGATAACATTTTATATGGAAATCATTCCATAAGTTTTTCATGTTTTACCCATGCTCTATGTGAAAATGTAGTATCTGTTGAACAAGAAAGTACTTCAACTCATAAATCATCAAATTTATCTTTTACATTTGCCATATCTTTAAGTTCAGTAGGACATACAAAAGTAAAATCAGCAGGGTAATAAAAAAGAACTTTCCATTTTCAATTTAAATCTTCAAGTGAAATTTTACTTTCATCATCTTTTTTTGGTTCATAATAAGGTAAATTAAAAAAAGGAGCTTTTGTATCTATCTTTGCAATACTATATTCTTGTAATTCTTCCATAGTTTAAATTTTTATAAAATAAATTTGAATAATAATTATATTTTTAAATGATTTTTAATCAAGTCATCTTTTTTAGATTTTATACTTTATCAATCTTTTAGGTTAATTATTTTCATTGTTGAAATATCTTTGTTATTTTTCTTTATATCGTAAGTTGTTATAATCTTATTTTTTTTGAAACTAAATTATTATCTTTTAAATATTTAATAGCAAGATTAAGTGTATCTTTATAACCATCTTTATGATATTATTCTAGTTTCATTGCTTTTATTCAGAAAAATATATTATATTATATAAGTTGTTTTATTTGTTTTTGTAAAAGCAATTATTGGAATATTTAGTTTAAAACTACTTCTTATCAAAATCTTTTTTTCAACAACTTTATCTCTTAAAGTTAAATTAGAATAATCATTATGTTTATATTGTTTAATTAATCCAGTTTCTCTTATAATAGATACCATTGTATCTACTATTTTAATTGAACATTTTCATATTATAGTTTCCCACAATAACATTAAATAATCAGATCAAGATGAAACAGAATTAAATATTATCTAATTATTTTTGCTCTAGTTAGGAAAGGATATTTTATCATAGTTTCAAGTAGTTGATTTGCTGTTATTGAGAACTTTCAATTTTTTAAGCAAGATTTCACTATTATTTTTTTATTACTTCTAATTCTATTTCTTTTTTTCATATTTTAAAATCACTATCAACAGCTTCTATAGTTATTATATGTTTTCATATTTTTATATTCTCACTTTCTATAGGATATTTAAAATTTCTATTTTTCATTCATATTTTTAGAGGATTATTGTCAAGGTATATATTTATTGATCTAATACTTGTCCTTTCTTCTATTTTTCATCTTAAATTAAAAAAATCTCATTTATATAATATTATTTTTTCATCAGTTGGATTTATCATATTAATTTTAGGTGGATTTTTATCTTTTTTTACTATTCAAATTTCTTTTATTTCTTCATTTGAAAAATAATTACTATCAACAGCCATTATTTTTAAATTATATTTTCAATAATATCATGTAGGAATAGAAAACACTCATTTATATACTCATTTAAGTTTTGAGTTTATTTTTATATTTGATATCTTATTTTCTCAAATAAAAATATCTAGTCTTATGATAGGATGGCTACTCCTATATGCTAACTCTATATAATTTGATCAATTAACAAATATATCTCATGATTTTATTGTAGATTTAATTTCTATATTTGATTCTAATGAATCTCTTTCACAAATTTTATCATTTAATTCTGTTATAATATTTTGTATATTTCAATATTCTTTTTTATAAAATCATTTTTTCACCCATTCTTTTACTGGATTTTCCCAATTTATATTATTTGGTTTAAGTGAGTGAAATGTAAGTAAATTAACTTCTTTTATTGCAGCAGGTGGAGTGTTTTCTGTTATTTTTCAATTACATAGTGCATCTATTTTTGTAATTCATAAACTATTATCATATTCTATGGGAGAATTTATAAATAAAGATGATTTTATAAAATTCTTTTCCATTCATTCTTTTGGTAATAAGCCTGATATAGAAGATATTTTAACATTTTTTACTTTATTAGGAGATTTCCATGTTTTTATATTTTTTCATTTATGTGCAAATGTCATAAAATCTTTCCATATAGGTCAAGCTCATTCAAGTCAGTTTCATTTATAATTTAATTCTTTTCAATCTGTATTACCCACCCAAACTACTGTTGTGATTTGGGGGGTATATCAAATTGTCCATAAATTTCTTGGAAAAATATAATCTTTTCATCATTTTCTATATTGTTTAGTAGATGTTCATGTTTTTGCTGAAACACTTCTTCATTTTATAGTTAAATAATTATTCCAGAACTCAGGACGAAATGAAGTATTACTTAATATATAGTTGATAATATATGCCATAACAGGTGATATAACTTGTTTTTTCTCATTTTTTTGTCATATATCTTCTATAATTAATCATTTTGAATCAACTATTTTTATTATTGGATTTATTTTAATATCTTTTCACATATTAGCAAAAATACTATATGCTTTAGCTAATTCTAATGGGGTCATAAGTCAAGTTCATAGTGCCATTGTTGCTCCATAAGTATAACTTTTTTTATGGTTATTATAATATTCTTTTTTAAAATCTCATAAAGTATTCACTCATAGAATTTTCATAAATTTAATTATTATTTTTTCTCATCAAGCCATAAAAAACATTTTTATAGCTGGAATATTTCTTGAATGGTTTAAAGCTGTTGCAAGAGTCATTTTTCCTTCAAATTTTCAATCAAAATTTGAAGGACTATAATTTCAAGGAAAATTTGTTCTTAAATCATAAACAGGGGTAGTTGTTCAAATAGCATTATTTTCCATTGCCAGAGCATAAACAAAAGGTTTAAAAGTAGAACCTGGTTGTAATCTTGAAGTTATAATATTTACATTTCATTGATTTTCTTTATCAAAATAATCTTTACCTCAAACCATAGATAAGATCTCTCAGGTTTCGTTATGTATACTAATTAAAGCAGCATTTTGGGCATTAAATTTTTCTTTATTAATTTTTGAATATTTTTTAATTAGTTCAATTGCCTTGTCTTGAAGTTTAGGGTCAATTGATGTATATATTTGTAATCATCATTTTTCAAGTATCTCACTTCAATATTTATTTTCTAAATATTCACGAACATAAAATACAAAATGAGGATACTTTATATTTTCTTTATACTCACTAAAATTATAAGTAAAAGAATTAATTATTGCTAATTTATATTGATCAAAATTAATATAATTGTCTTCTAACATTCTTCATAGTATAAAATCTTTTCTTCAAGTTTGATATTCAATCACTTCATTATTACTTTCAAGTTTAATTGAGTTTAAAGTTACTAGTAAATCAGAATAATCCATAATACTACAACCATCTTTATCTATACTTAGGTTGTTTTTCATACTTCCTTTTTTAAATCAACAAATAAGGGCTTTTGATTCCGATAACCTCTTGAGTTTCAACTTTTGTATAAAACTTTTTAAAGTTTTTATTTTTTCTTCATTTCATTTTATATCTTTTTTTGTTATAATTTTTGTTATACTATTATTATCTGAAGTTGGATATATATATGGATATCAAAGTAATCTATCTGGATTATTGTATGGAGAATAATAACTAGGTCATTTAGGTAAAGAAGCTAATATAGATGATTCTAATATATTTAATTCTTTTGCTTTTTTATTAAAAAAAGTATTAGAAGCTTGTTCTATACCATAAGCATTACTTCAGAAAGATATTTTATTTAAATATAATTCAAGAATTTTTTCTTTACTTAATCATTTTGTCATTTTGTATGATAAATAAATTTCTTTTATTTTTCTTTCAATTTTTCTTTCATTTGTTATGATAGTATTTCTTATAAGTTGTTGAGATATAGTTGATGTTCATTCTAGTTTTTTAGTTTTTCATATAGCATAATAAATGAAAGCTCTAAATATTCATACAAGATCAACTCAAGGGTTTGTAAAAAATCTTTTATCTTCTCAAGCAACTATTGCATTAATCATATTATTGCTTATATTTCCATAGTTTATATAAGTTCTATTTTCTTTATAGATTTTATATAATTCATTTCATTTTTTGTCATATATAATAGAAGATTTTGCAATTTTTAAATTTCATAATTCCTTTACAGAAGGCAAATCTTTTATATATTTTTGATATAATATAATTCAAAATATTCATCAAATAATTATAAATCAAAATAAAGATAATAAGATAAGTTTTTTTATGAATCTTATAAAAAAAAAGTTTTTCTTTTTATAAGATTTTCTTCTTTTTTTCATTAAGTTTTTATTTGATTTTCAAGAAGAATCTATTCTTTTAAAAGTCATTTTTAATAGTATTAATTAATAAAGCTTTTTATTATTTATTTTTTTTAAAACTTTTTTATAATCGTTTCATAGAATAATTTCTATTTTAGTATTTATAGATTTACTATATATAGGTTTTTTTGTTTTAATAATTTATATATTTAATAAACTTTTTAATAAATTTATAGTATTTGAATTTTCTGCTATATTATTATAATAAATTGTAGATTTTAAAAATTTTTCATTTTTTATATTTCATAAAGAATTAGTTTTGGGAATATTTAATCAATATTTTATTAAATCATCAGCTAAAGATGAAGCTAAAAACTTTACTTTTACAGCATTAAATATATTTATTTCATAATTTTCTTTGAAAACATTAGATTTATTAAATATAATATTTGTATATGTTTGTATTATATTATAATTACTTATATTATT
>CAMZKR010000152.1 GCA_947311335.1 uncultured bacterium | reverse complement strand
TCATTTTCTTATTTTTCTATTTTTTTCTTTAAGATTCATTTTTTATTATTTTTAATAAACTACAAAACATAGTTTATTTATAATGCAAAAAAAGTCAAAAGTTTTTTTATGTTATTTTATTTATTGACTCTTGTTTTAATAAAAATCATTGTAATCTTGTAATATCTGGTCATTGTTTAAATAACATATCTCCTTTCTTTAATAATCTTTCTGCTCATTCTGTATCTAATACAACTTTAGAACTGGTTTTATCTCACATTGTAAAGCATACTCTAGTTGATATATTAGCCTTTATTCATCAATCTAATATATTAACAGTTGGTCTTTGAGTTGTTAAAATTAAATGAAATCAAGCTGCTCTTCATAATGAGGTTATTCTTCTTAAAGAGTCAGTTATTATTGTTTTATTCTCTCAAAACATTAAAGACTCTATTTCATCAAATATTAATACCTCGTGTTTTAATCTTCATCAATTTTTATTATTAGTATCTATGTCTTTAAATCATTTTTTCTTTAAAAAATTATATCTTAAATACATTCTTTTTTCAAAATTAAGTAATGAATCTATAATGGATTCCGTGTTTGTTATATATGAGCGTCTTTTTATCATGGGTTCGCAGTCTATCATTCCTATTATCTTTGGATCAAGAATGATTATATTACAAGATTTATGTATATTATATACTAATCCAGTTAAAAATTCTGTTTTTCATCATCAAGTCTCTCACGCAACTATTAAATGTGGACTAACACTTGAAGTAAGATCAATAGTTGTTATTTTTCAATTTATATCTATTCATATCGGTATTGATAGATTACGGTTACTAAAATTCTTTAACTCTTCCATAAAGGCTGTTTTTCTTATCTTCCTCGGCACTTGTATTCAAATAAAATTTGTTCATTTAACTGGTGCATCTATAAAAACTGAATCTACCTCTAAAACCTGCTGTATCTCTTTATTATATGAAGATATTTTTTTAAGTGATACTCAATTTCAGGTTTTGAATAATAGCTGATTAAAACTAAATCATTCAATAGTTTTTTCAAAAATAACGTGTAATCAAAAGTCTCTAAATACATTAATTACTCTTTTTTCATAAGGAATATTATTTTTTGGCTGTTCTTCTGATATAACATCAAGTCATTTAACCTTAATTTTTCATAATTTAGTATTTTTTCAGGCTATCTTTGAGTTTTCGCTTGATGACAAGTTGATTTTATTAGTATGTCATACTAAAATTCAATCTTCATAATCTTTTAGTTTTTGCCAATTTTTATTTCAATAAGTAAAATCAAATATATTAGGTAAATAAAAGTCTAGATCTTGAATTACAGCCATTTTAACAAAAGATCATTGTAAGAAATTCCAGAAAATCTTTTTATATCTTTCAAAAGCCTTTCAGAAAAAAGGTATAGTTACTTCATTATGCTGTGAGTTTCAGTTTCTATTTTTAGACAACTTTATTTCTCTAAAAATCATAAACTTTGGCACTCTTCATATATCAGCCTTAATACAATAATAGTTAAACATAGCTTGAAAAAAGTAAGCTCATGACTCTTCATTTTCTTTTGAAAAACTAGTTTTAAATTTATGATCTTCTACAAAAACTTCTCATCTTGCTATCTCTACAAAAGATCAATCCACTTGTATTTGTCTTGTTCTATCGGTTTCACATATCACATCTGATATAGCCTTAAACGGTAATGGGGAGCTTACACTAGTTCAGTCTTCTAGCTTATCAACCGCCTCGCATTCCATACTGTATTCTAATCATAATATATTTCAATATTCAATTTTCTCTGAAATAAATGCCTCTAATCAGGCTATAATTCATTTTCTTATTTTTTCTAAGCTTCACGTCTTTCAGAGATCTATCTTATTTGTATTTATATCTTCTAATATTGTATCTTTGTTTATGTAAGATTCATCATATTCTTTATCTTCTCATCACACAATTTTTTTATCTTGTATAAACTCCATATATCTAGGGTTTATAACATAGTTTTCTCAATCTATGTGTGTATAAATACAAGCAGTTCAACACTCTAATGCAAAATATTTTTTTCACGTAGTAAGTAAAACCTCTATTGCTCTATGTAAAGCAATTCAAATAGTGGCTGATACTCATCTAGTATTGTCATATATTCATTCTATTCTATTAAGTCTCCATTCTGCTGGATCTCTAATAAGAGTAGCTAATTGAGAATAACTTATATTACTAACATAGAATCAATTATCATTCATATCTTTTTAAGTAAATTATTAAATATTTTTTAGTAAACTATCTGTCTTTCATAATATTAAAATACTCCTTATCAATTTCAATAGCTATAACATTTAATCATAGTTTTTTTCCGGCTTCCACAATAGGTCAGCAACCAGCAAAAGGGTCTAAAATACAATCTCATTTATTAGTGGAATTTTTAAGCATAGTTTCAAAAAGTTCAGCTGGCTTTTCAGTAGGATGCCTTTTATTTCAAATTATATTTGGAATATCAATAATATTAGGACTTCACATATCATTTATATTTCTTGCCGGTCATTTTCTTAACATTAAGATAAATTCAGCACCTTGCATATAATATTTATTTGGAGTAAAGTTTCATTTTTTCCAAACTAATAGATTCTGAAATAAAAATCATTTTCTTTTAACTCTTTTTCATTTTTTTAACTTATCTTTTTCTTCTTCTGTATTATTACACCATTCAGCTTCATTTTGAAGTTCTGCAAGATTTCTTGCATTAATCATTATATAAGTATGAGTTTAAGGCTTCATAACTCTATATAAATCAGGTAACCAATCAGAAAAAGATAAATCATTATGAGTAAACATCTTTCAATTTTTAACTGCACAAGCAATATCTCACTCTCACTTTTTAAGCCATTTATTACTGCAATCAGTTCAATCAGAAACCATAACTTTTCTTCATCTATTTAAACAACCTTTTGGATCAGTTTTAGACCAGTCTTTTCTTTTTGGTAAAATTCAACTACATTCATCTCACTCATCCACAATTCTAACTCATTAAGCTATAATCTTATAAGGACAATCAGTTACACAACAGTCTATGCTTTCAGCTTTCATTTCTTTTAAAGTTTTTAAACAATCTGTATTATATAAATTTAACATCTCTTTATTTAAAAATAAATTATCAAATATTGCTTGTACTACTGGAACACTTATAGCATTTCATGCTTGCTTGTATTGTTGGCTATTACTTACTGCTTGACTCCAATTACTAGGAAATCATTGTAGTTTCAAACACTTTTATATTTTTAAAAGGATTTATTCCATATCTGGGTTTATTTCAATCTTTTTTATTTTTCAATTATATGGACTTTCTATATTGTCCATTTCTTGTGCCTTATATAT
>CAMZKR010000151.1 GCA_947311335.1 uncultured bacterium | reverse complement strand
TATTTATAATAAAAGTATAAATTGTCTTGATTGTTATAATTTAGATCATAAATAACACCATAAAACTCTATTTGACTTTCTTGTTTGAATTATTTCATATCAAAGAGATATATCTGAAGATTCATTTCCATCACAAACATCTCTTGATCTAGAAACATTGTCACAGTAATAAGTATCTTCTAATGAATCTCATCAGATTACTAAATATGTATTTTTAGAATTTGAGATATTTAAAGACCAATGAGAATTTTCTGAATTATATACTACCCTATCCCATCTTAGTTCAACTTTCTGTAGATCATTAAATTGTTTAAAGAATCATCTAGAGAAATTAAATTCTCTAGCATAATTTTTTCCATTAATTTTATCAGAAAACCAAATACCAAATGGTAAAACATTAAAATCTTTATCAGCAGAAAAAGGAGAAATAATTTTTTTAGTTCAAGTTCAATCTTTTCTTGAGTATAAGTTATTTAAATTAATAAAAGCTTGTCTTCTTCTTTGTCTTTCTTTTGGACAAAGTTTTGGGATAGGAACTTTCATCTTTTTGTAAAATTTTAAATCAGTTTTTGTAATTTCAAATTCTTTACCTGATACTTCACATATTTTTTTCATTTTCTTGGTTAATTATACAATTAATAAATCTTTTTATTATAACACTCCTCACAGTGTATTATATCTTCTCTATAAGTAGTTTTTATCTTAACTCAACTTTATTACATTTTCTATCATATAGTTTTCTTAGATTTTTTAATTTCATTCTTTCTAAATGTCTTACATCTGGGTGTTTTCTTGGTATTGGTAAATCATATTTTCTATAAAATTCTAATTCTGGTTTTATTATTCTAAATGGTTTTCAGCTTACTTCACATCTTATTGCCCAATTTAGTATATCATCTGGAATATCAACTATATTATTTGGTAATTTATTTGCTGGAATTATTTTTTTTACTTTTGGATCTGGTACTTCATAATTTGACCAATTAAATCATTTTTGAATTGCCTCTTTTTTTATTAATGGAAAATATTCTTGTGCTACTGTTTCATTATATCAAAATGGTGAAATACTTGCTGGAAAAAACTCTCACCATTCTCAAGTTTTCTTCATATGTCTTATTATTTTTGGTACTAATTTTTCATATTCTTCTTTTGTGTATTGTTTGTTTAGAATGCAGTATTGTTTATTTCTAAGACCTATACAAGCAAAAAGATTTTTAGAATTATGACAATTATCTGAGTAAATAATATCAGTGCAGTTATAAGAAAATCCTGAAAATAAATTATGAAAAGAATTCATTCATCAACCATTCATTTCATAAGAGAAATCTATCATTCAAGCAGAACTCATATCATAATTATTTTTTGCCATTCATAAAATGAAAGAATACTTACAATTTTCACAATCTTCTAAAGCAAAGCAATCTTTAGAGTTTTTAGAATTATATATATCATTTCAGCTACAATTCTCTGATGAAATTATATTTGGTTTTAGGTTTCTATTTTCTTTTAAAAAAACTTCAAATTTATTTTTTTTTTCATTTAAATTATTATAATTTCAAAATTTTATCTTTTCAAGCTTTTTTTTATAATCTTCTTTAGAGTATTCTTTATTAAATATATAGTACTGTTTATTATTAAGTCCTATACATCAAATACAATTTTTACATCATTTTAACTCAAATCAAAAATAACAATTTTCACAATCATTACTATAATTTAAAAAATTAGATTTATATAAATTATAGCAAACTAAATTCTCATAAGATATATTACTATCAAATAACCAATAGTTATCAATACAATTATTTGATCTTATATAATAAGTTCAATACATACATTTTTCATTCCAATGTCATCAAATAGTTAAATAACAATCTTTTATATCTGATTCAAAATTACTATATGGAGAATTTTCAACATTATGTATATATAATGCTTGTCTTGGTACTTTTCTAAAAAAACTTCAAAATTGTTTAAAAAATAACTCATTAAAATCAAAATCTTGTCCATAATCTAAAATATCCCACTTATCACTCCACCAATAATTTATATCATAAACTACAATATTAGCATCTGGAACATGTACAGAGATAATATCCTTACCAGTTGCATTACATTTTCTTTTATAAAGTTTTCTTTCATTTCTAAAGCTAAGTCTTCTCTGATTTCTACATTCTGGACATAAAGTTGGTGTTGGAATTTCATAAACTTTTCAACCAAAATTTGGTGAAACTTTTTTATAAAATTCTAAATCTTTATCTGTAATACTAAACTTAGAATTACATTGTTTACAGTGTTTTATTTTTACTATTTTTTCTTTCATATTTTTAGTATATTACTTATAAAACCTTGTCTATTATTTGTTTACTTACCAACTTCTCTATTAACTTTTTATCTTTTTTCTTTATTGCTTCTCTAAGATTTGTAGAAGAAATTTCTATAATTTTATTATTATATTCTATAATTTTATCTTTTCTATTTATTTCTTTGAAACTTATATTTTTAAATCAAAGTAAATATTTATATCTTTTTATTACTTTTATAGCATAATCATTTTTAAAATCTCATCAATAAAATATTATTTCTTTATTAAAATTTATATATTTTGAAAGTTTATCTTTTATTTTTTCTACCCATATATTATCATCTTCAAAATCATCTAATTTCTCTATAATTAACTTTTTATTATTTTTATAAAGTATGTTTATAAACTCCTTTCTTCTTTTAAAAGAATAAGGATTTTTATTATCTTTTATATTTGATGAACCTAAAAAAAGTAGGATTTTATTATCATTTCTTAGTGAATAATTTAAAACCCTCATATGTCAAATATGAGGAGGATTTAACCTTCATATAAATATTCAAATACTCATAAAATTAAAGATTAAATTATACTCATTCTCAAACTAATATTTTTTCTAAAAATTTCTGTGTTATTTATCTTACTTTATTTAATTATCCTATTTTAACGAGTTTTTTATTAAAGTCTAATAACAAACTCCATTATTACATTTTTTATTATCTTTTCTTTTATTTTAATAATTGTCATTCTCAATAATTTAAGGGGAACTTATACAAAATATTGTAATTATAGAAATAATATGTTAAAATTATTTTAGTATTAATAAAATTTATAAAAATGAAAAATAAAGATTTTTTATTAAAAGCTTTAAATCAATTACTTTGAGTTTGGTCTCAAGCTAATATTCTAATTAAAAATATTGAAGCTAATAATTATGATGAAAATACAATCAATTTTTTAGCTAAAAAACTAAAAGAATCAATCAATGAAACAACAGATAAAGAAAGAAAAGAAAAGATGAAAAAATGATTAAATCTTATTACTGAAATATGAAAATTAGAAAAAGAAGATAAAAAAGAAAATGAAGAACAACTAAAAAAAATAGAAAACATATTAGATTGATTATAGTTTTATTTTTCAATACCTTATTTATTAATATTTTATTTATGTGATTTATGGAAAGGGCTAATGTTCATGAAAAAATAGAAACAACAAAGGAAAATGAAGTATGATTAAACAATTTAAGGAAAATTAAAAATAAAAAGGATGTTGCAAATACTTTTAAAAATAAAATAAAAAACCCAATTAAAATATGAAGATGAAGAAAAGAAGAACAACATTGAATAAAAGTTGATATTAATAAAATAAAAGAACAATTAGCAAAAAATCAAAATCAAAAAGATTCACCAAATTTATCAAATCTAATAGCAAACAATGATTGAAATACTTTCAGAGATGCAAATGGTAATACTTATACTCGTATTTGAGACAAAAAAAATCAATTTTATAATATAGATAGTTGAGAAGTTATAACTTTATGGAATTAATTTATATATTTCTTAAGTAAATTAACTATTTGATATTTTCATTTTAAAGCTTCATACATAGTTTGAATACTAGGTGTTCAAGTTGCTAAAATAATTTTTATATCTAATAAATCTGAAATTTTATTTACAATTTCTTTAGAATTATATCTTGGAGAAGAATCTGATATATAACTATTATCATGTTCTTCATCTACTATTATAAGTCATAAGTCTTGATAAGGATAAAAAAGAGCCGATCTAGTTCAAAGTATTATTTTTGCTTGTCATAATTTAATTTTACACCAATATTTTGTTTTAGTTGCTTCTGTGGTATTAGATGTTATAACTATAACTTCTTCTCAAAACACTTCTTTTATTTTTTCTCAAGTCTGAGTACTCAATATAATTTCAGGAATTAAAAATAAACTTTGTTTTCATTTATTCAAACAATCTTTAATTAATTTTATATAAATTTCTGTTTTTCAAGATCATGTTATTCCAAAAAATAATATTTTATTTTCTTTTGAGTTTTTTAATTCTTTATATGCTTTATTTTGAGATTTAGTTAATTTCTTTTCATAATTAAAACTATACTTTATAATTTTATTATAATCAAAATTGAGTTTATCTTTTTCAATTTTATTTCTCAAATTTCTTGGAAAAAATAATCTAATAGAATTATGTATCC
>CAMZKR010000150.1 GCA_947311335.1 uncultured bacterium | reverse complement strand
TATTACTGTAATTAGAATTTTCAAATATATATTAAAGATTTTTATCTTTACAAACTAATTAAACTTTATAAACTTAAGAAAAATCTAAAAAACTAGTTAAAATGAAAAATAATTCTTTGTATATAAAAGCTATAAGTAATAAATTTTTAGATTTTTCTTAAGTAAAATTATTTGAATAAATTAAAGGTTTTATGTATAATTACAAAAAAGTAGAAAAAAAATGGCAAAATTATTGGGAAAAAAATAAAATATTTAAAACATATAATCCAAAAGAGAAGAAATTTGAAGATAAACAAAAATATTATTGTTTAGATATGTTTCCATATCCTTCTGGTGCAGGGCTTCATGTAGGACATCCAGAATGATATACGGCTAATGATATAATAGCTAGGTACAAAAAAGCAAAAGGTTTTAATGTTCTTCATCCAATGTGATGGGATGCTTTTGGACTTCCTGCTGAAAATTACGCTATAAAAACATGAACTCATCCTAGAAATACAACAGATAATAATATAAATACTTTCAAAAAACAAATTAAATCACTAGGTTTTTCTTATGATTGGGATAGAGAAATAGACACTACAAATCCACAATATTATAAATGGACTCAGTGGATTTTTATTAAATTATTTGAAAAAGGATTGGCTTATGAACAAGATTTACCAATAAATTATTGTCCAAGTTGTAAGACTGGACTAGCTAATGAAGAAGTCTTAAATGATTTTTCTTGTGAAAGATGTGGTGAAAAAGTAGAAAAAAGACGTATAAGGCAATGGGTATTAGCAATTACTAAATATGCAGATAGGCTTTTAAAAGATGTGGATAAACTTGATTGGCCAGAAAGTATAAAAGAAATGCAAAGAAACTGGATAGGAAAATCAGAAGGTTGTGAATTTTCTTTAAAAAAATCTGATAATGAAAATCTAGAAATAAGAGTTTATACTACAAGAATAGACACTGTTTTTGGTATGACTTATGCTGTTTTGGCTCCAGATTATAAGGAAGTAGAAAAATTTGTAACAGAAAAATATAGAAAAGATTGTGAAAAGTATATAAAAAAGGCAAATACAATGTCAGATCAAGATAGAACTGCTAATGATAAAGAAAAAACTTGAGTTTTTACAGGTTCTTATGTAATTAATCCTTTTAATTGAAAAAAAGTACCTATTTGGATAGCAGATTATGTTTTAGGAAATTATTGAACTTGAGCAGTTATGGCTGTTCCAGCTCATGATGAAAGAGATTTTGAATTTGCTAAAAAATATGGATTAGAAATAAAACATGTAATAGCTCAAAATACACCTAAATTTTATTATAAACAAAATAATTATAAAATTCCTAGTTGGGATACTATTAAAATTAAAAATGAACTTTATTTCATTCCTTCTAAAGATAATAATATTGAAAAAACATTTACAGACTATTGAGTTTTAGTAAATTCTTGAGAATTTTCTTGATTAAGTTCAAAAGAAGCTCAAACTAAATTAATAGAATCTGCTGAAAAAAATTGATTTGGGGAAAAGAAAGTGAATTATAAATTAAGAGATTGGTTGTTTTCCAGACAAAGATATTGGGGAGAGCCCATTCCTTTAATTCACTTAGATATAAAACAAATTCAAAGACTTGATAAAATAGAAAACATAAAAGAAGCAAAAGATAAAAATAAAGCATATATTTTAAAAAGGAAACCAAAGGATTGAGAAAGTACAAAATGAGTTCTTTGTAAAGATTGAAGTATTAGGGAATTAATTATTTGATGAAAAGTCTTTTCTAAGATTTTTAACTGATTATATTGAAAAATAGTTTGTGATTATAACTTGCCGTTAGAGCTTCCAGAAGTAAAAGAATATAAGCCAGCAGGAGATTGAAATAGTCCACTTGCCAAAATTGATGATTTTGTAAATATTTATTTAGCAGATAATTTAATATGAAAAAGAGAAACAAATACAATGCCTCAATGGTGATGAAGTTGTTGGTATTATCTTAGATTTATGGATCCAACAAATAAAGAAGTTTTAGTTGATAAAGATATAGAAAAGTATTGGGGACAAGTAGATAGTTATGTGTGATGAGCAGAACATGCTGTTTTACATCTTCTTTATGCAAGATTTTGGCATAAATTTTTATTTGATATTTGAGTTGTAAATAATGATGAGCCATTTTATAGACTTAGAAATCAAGGTATGATTTTGGCCCATGCTTTTCAAAAAAAAGACTGATGATTACTTGCTAATGATTTAGTTGAAGAAAAAAACGGGAAATACTATGAAATTATAACTTGAGAAGAAGTAAATAGAATAGTTTCTAAGATGTCTAAATCACTTAAAAATGTAGTAAATCCAGATTTAATAGTAGAAGAGTTTTGAGCAGATAGTTTGAGATTATATGAGATGTATATGGCAGAGTTTAAAGACGCTGCTCCATGGAATTCAAGGTGAATTATTTGAGTAAAAAGATTTTTAGATAAATCCGAAAGATTATTTACCTTTGAAGCTAAAGAATCAAAAGAGAATGATCAAAATACCATGAAACTTCTACATAAAACAATAAAAAAAGTTTGAGCAGATATTGAAAACTATAAATTCAATACAGCTATTGCAGCTCTTATGATACTAGTAAATAATTGATTACCAAAAAATAAAAATCTAAAAGCAGATTGGAAAAGTATATTTATAAGATTACTTCATCCATTTGCTCCACATTTAGCAGAAGAATTATGGGAAAGAAATTGAGAGAAGGATTCAGTATTTAAATCTATTTGGCCACAATATGATGAGAAAATGACTATAGATGATACTATAAAAATTGCAGTTCAAATACTTTGAAAAGTTAGATGAACAATTGAAATTGCTAAAGATGAAGAAAAAGAAGTTGTTTTGGAAAAAGCAAAAACAGAAAAAAATATAGTAAAATGGTTAGATTGAAAAATAATTATAAAAGAAATATATATTCCATGAAAAATAATAAATTTAGTAGTTAAGTAGACAAAAATAATGGAAATACATTTAATATATGCAATTGCTTCATTTTTAATAAACTGAATACTTAATTTTGTTTTTAAAGTTGTAACTCAAAGAGAATATAGTGTATCAATGTTTAATTATTATTCTTATATAATTACGGCACTTATTTCATTTGTATATTTTTTATTAACACCATCGTTTAACCACTCTACAATTTGATTCATTATTTTATTTTGATTTTTAAATGCTTTCTTTTATATAATTTCAGTTTTTACAAGAATTGAAAGCCTAAAGAATATTGATACAGTAATATTTTCCCATTATATAAAACATTTTGACCTATAATGGTTACGGTACTAAGTATATTTGTTTTTTGAGAGGGTTTAGATCTAAAAGAATCTCTTTGAATTATTCTTTGAATATTGGTTCTATTGTTATTAATAACTAGAAAAGAAAATAATATTCAGAAGAATTTATATGTTTGAGTAATACTAGTTTTATTAACAGCATTTCTTACATCAGTATCATCTTCAGCAAGTAAAGAAATAATGGTAAGAGAATTTAATGTTCCATTTTTTGTTTTTATAAGTAGCTGAGTTTGACTTATTTTATCTTTTTTTACAAATAATCACGATAAAAAGAAAAACCATAAAAATACCAATAAAAAAGGAATAATAAAAATAAGTTTGATTTGATGAGTATTAAATTTTCTAGCTTTTTATGCTTTTACTAAATCTTTAGAATGAAACTTTGCTATTGTTTATACTATAAATTCCTTTAGTATATTGATACCTATAATATTATCGATTATCTTTTATAAAGAACATTTTGATTTTAGAAAATGATTTGTTATATTATTATCAATAATCTCTATTTTACTGTTTATTTAAAATTTTATGAGTAAATATATAAATCTTAAAAGAATAAGATAGTTGAATTATTTATAATTCTAAAATATGTGAAGAATTAATTTATAAATAATAAAATATGAATATAGCAATAATTTCAGACATCCATGATAATGCTCATAATCTTGTTATGTTTTTTGAACAAGTAAAGAAATATAATGTAGAAAAAATCCTTTTTTTATGAGATTATTGTTGAGGTTGAATATGAGCCCTACTTCGATCTTCTCCAATACCAATTTATGCAATATGGGGAAACAATGATGGAGATAAATGCTTAATTACAAAATTCTCTATGGAAGAAGATAGTAACCTAGAAGTAGGGTTTGATACTTTTGATAAATTTGAAATTGATTGAAGAAAGTTATTTTTATCCCATTACCCAATGTTAGCAAAACCTATGGCAAGGTCATGAGATTTTGATGCAGTTTTTTATTGACATAATCATACAAAATATAAAGATCGGATTAATGATTGTTTAGTAATAAATCCTTGAGAAGTTTGAGCATACAAAACTTGAATGTGAACATTCGCAATCTATAATACTGAAACAAACGATGCTGAAATTATAGAAATCAAGAACTCAATAACAACAAATACAAAAGTATCAGAAGATAAATTTAGGGAAATTAAATTTGAATTTAATAAACAAAAATGACATAAAATCTAACTTTTAAATTATGCGCAGTAAAACAAGTACTCTTAGAGTAAAAAAAGCATTACTTTTACATTGACGGGGAGGAAATTGAAATGAAAACTGGTTTCCGTGGTTAATAGAAGAATTAGAAAAGAAATGATACGAAGTTTTTAGTCCAAATCTTCCTAGTACAAATTCCCCAAAACTTAGTTTACAACTTGAAGAAGTCTCAAAGTATAAGGATATATTAAAACCATGAGATATAGTAATATGACATTCTTTGGGTTGCCATTTGGCTATTTATTTTGAAGAAGAGTATAATCTGAGATGATTAAATAATATCTTTGTAGGACCAACTTATAATTGAATAATGCAAGAATTATGAAAAGAAGTTTATTGAGAAGCTTATGACAATTTTAAAGAATACTTTAATAGGGGAGTTGAATATAAAAATTTATGAAATAAATACACACTTTTTTTATCAGACAACGACCCTTTTATAAAAATTAATAGTGCTAAAAAATATTATTCTAAATTTAAAAATTTAGAATTTAAGTACTTTAAATGATATGGTCATTTTAATAATGATGCTTGAATATTAGAAATACCAGAGATTTTAGATTATTTATAAAAAGAAACTTACTTAGATTCTTTTTCTTCTTTTATTAAATCATTATCATTAAAGCAATCAAATTCATTTTTTAATCAGTTTTCTTTTTTATTATCTATAATATTCTTTTTAGTTTCTATTATTTTATTATTTGATTCATTTTTTTCTTGTTCTTTTCAACAAAAAGGACATATTTTCCATCATATTCTTATTTCTTTTGTACATCATATACATTTTATTTTTAATTCTGTTTTACAATTTGGACAAAAAGTAAAATTATCTTCTATTCATTTTTTACATTTAGGACAAATCATAGCTTTATTTTCAATAGAAACAGTTCATTTAACTATTTTTGATAATATATCTAAATTTTCTTCAATTTCTTCATAATATTTTTCAAATAAAGTTTTAGAAGGTCTTATTAATATGTATATAAATATTCATAAAGGAGTAAGAATCAAAACTATTAGTATGCAAAATATTTGAAATAAAATACTATCAGTTCTATTTCAAATATCTTTTATTACCCATACAACTATTGCAATCCATACAATAAAAAAATATATAATTATTAATTTTAAAATAAATTCAAAAGTAATATCTTCCCGAAATGTTTTAAAAATAGGATTGTAATTTAAACTAGGTATTTTTTTTAAAAGAGATTCTATATATTCCATATTTATTTTTATTTATCATAAATTATTTATTTTCCAATTTTCAATTTTTTTATGGTTTCAAGATAATAATATCTTTGGGACACTCCTTCACATAAACTTTTCAGGACGAGTATATACAGGATGTTCTTTTTGTCTATTAAAAAATATTCAAAAACTATCTTCTTTCAGAGATTTTTTATTTCATAAAACTCAAGGAATTTGTCTAATTAAAGAGTCAAGTAGAACTATAGAAGCAAGTTCTCAGCTGGAAATTATATATTTTCAAATACTAATTTCATAATCAACGTAAATATCTATTATTCTTTGGTCAATTCATTCATAATGCCCACAAATAATTATAAATTCATTTCATAATTTATTAGAAAAATATTCAGATTTTTCTTGAGTTAATAAAATTCATTTAGGAGACATATAAATAACTGGTATTTTTTTTCATACCGTTTTAAAGACATATTCAATTGCTTTCATTAAAGGTTTAGGACTTAGAACTTGTCAATGCATTCCATATGCTTTATCATCAATATGTTGAAATGGTTTTTCAGAAAAATCATTTAATTTATAAAAAATAGTTTTAAATAATCATTTTTCTTTAGCTCTTCAAATTATACTACTATTAAGATATGACTTAAAACTCTCAGGGAAAATAGTTATTATATGAGTTTTCATATTTTATGTTCTATTATTTGTAAAGTTTCATTTAATACTTTTTCTTTAGGTTTTGTTGCATCAATTATATAATTACATATATTCTTAGATTCATTATTTTCCATAATAGCAGTATTTTTTCTTCTTTTAAATTCTTCATCACTCATTAATACTCATCTTTTTTTTATTCTTTCTTTTAAATTATCTTCAGGAATATTTAAAAATATAGTTGTATAATATTTATCAAAATTTGGTTTTTCTTTTCTTAGTTGTTTTAATCAATTTATTTCAATCTCTTTTATTACTATTTTTCACTTTTTTATTCATTCTTCCATTATATCTTTATATTTTGTTCAATAATATTCATTTCAATCATAAGGAATTCAATATTCTAGAAATTCTCATTTTTGGATATCACTATAAAATTGTTCTTTACTAATAAAGTATGAATCGACTCATTCTTTTTCATAATCCCTTTTTTTTCTAGTTCTATATGAAAGAGGAATATGTAAATTATTTAAATCCAATAGTCTTATTTTATTAATCAATGTTCATTTTCATGAACCAGAAACTCACATTATAAAAAATATATGTCACATAATTTATTATATA
>CAMZKR010000149.1 GCA_947311335.1 uncultured bacterium | reverse complement strand
ATTATATATATTTATTTTTTATTATAGTGGGATTTTTATTTTGAGTATATATTTCTAGTTATAATCTTAATATAATTGAATATAATAATAAGAATATAAAATTTTATTATGATAGTAGACAAAATATAACTGCTAAAATAATAAATATTAATAAAATAAAAGAGCTATCTGTAGAATACAAGGCAGAATTATTAAAGATTAATAACATAGATTTTATAGACAATAATATAAAATTTTTAATTACAACACCAATAAATTATAAATTTAAAGAGTGATATATTATAAACTTTGATTCAAAAATATATGATATAAAAAATATGAAGAATTTTAAATATAAAGAATATTTATTAACAAAATATGTTTATTTTAAAACATATCCATCATATATTAATATTAAATCAATTGATAAAATTAATAATATAAAGAAAATTATTAATAAAACCAGAAGTATTTTATTATTATCTATTAAACAAATATACACAAAAGATGAATCTAGTTTTTTAGGATGAATATTATTTTGAGCTAGAGAAGAATTACCTAAAAGATTAAGAAATAATTTTAATAATTCTTGATTAACTCATATTATAGCAGTTTCTTGATTTAATATAACAATATTAATTATATTTTTTTCATTTTTTCTTAAATTTTTTCCTATTATATTAAGAACAATATTAATTATTTGAATAATAATTATTTTTGTATTATTTGTTTGATATACTGCCCCAGTTATCAGGGCTTGAATAATGTGAATTATATGATATTTATTACTTATTTGAGGTAGACAAACAAATATATTGTCTACAATGTTATTAACAGCATTTATTATGGTTTTATTTTCTCCGCTTAGTTTAAATTATGATATAAGTTTACATTTAAGTTTTTTATCAGTTATTTGAATTATTTATACACATAAATTTTTAAAAAAAACTTTTTATTTTTTACCAAATTTTTTATCAATAAATGAGGCATTTATTTTAACGTTATCTGCTTTAATATTTACTTTACCTATAATAGTATTTAATTTTGGAAAAATATCTATATTATCACCAATTACAAATGTATTAGTAATTTGGACAATTCCTATTGCAATGTTACTTTGATTTATATCTATAATATTATATTTTATATCACCTTTATATTGAACTATTTTATGATACTTTAATCGGATATTATTAAAATATGATATATTGATAGTTAATTTTTTTTGAGAATTAAAGTATTCAACTATAAAAATAAATTTTTGAGAATTTTGAGTTTATTTTGAGATATTATATTTTATGATCTTAATTTTTATTATTTCATTTTATAATACAAAAGAAAATTATTAAATATTTCAAAAAACAATTATTTTTGTATTTAAAATTTAAATTAATTAATATTATTAATCATTTTTTGTTGTATTTGAAAGATTTTTTATTGTATCTTCTTTTCCTCATTTAAATATTTCTCATCATCAATTTTTTTCTTTTTTAATAGTTGTTGAATTACCAGTGATTTCGCTAATATTTTTTTTATTATTTTCTTTAGCTTTAATTAATAATTCTTGTATTTTTTCTTGCATTTCTTCTAAACTTAATTCTTTAAGCTGATCCACATTTTCAAAATATAAATTTTGTTTTTTTAATGCTCATCATTTTTTTCATTGATTATTATTTATATAATTTTGTATTTTTCTTAGAGCTTGAATTTTCTCTTTAATACTATATTCTCATCTAATTATTTGTAAATTAGTTTTAAAAATCATTTTATCTCTATCAAACTTTTTTCAATATATAATATCATTTGTAGATTTTTTTATAGCTGTACTAATATCTTTTTTTGTATTTATTTCTCATTTTCAGTTAGGAATAGAAATATAATGAATGGCTATTAATTGAATTATATCATCATTTTTATTTTGTAATGATTCATAATCTAAAAAAGAAGAAGGAATTTTTATTTTTTCTCATTTTATAATTTTTTGTTCATTATCGTATTCTTTTTGTATTAAAAAATCGTTTACTTTTAATAACTGGTCTTTTTTATTTAAGCTTAAATTTGAATTAGAAATAGCTGTTTTTGCATTAATATTTGATGTTAAATTTTTACTTCTTTCAGTATCTAATTCATTAATTATATTATTAAATTCTTTTTTTGTTAAAATTCATATTTCTAAATATCTTTCAAGTATAGGTACAAAAGGATGTTCTTTTTTTAATGAAAAGATTTCTATCTCACTTGTTTCTTTTTGTTCTTGTATATTTCAAATTTTATTTTTTTGAATATAAAATTTTATTAACCATTCCAAGTTCTTTTTATCTTTATATTCTAAAAAAAACTTTTTTATCTCTGAACTTAAAGCAATATCAAAGTTTCATCAATTTAATTGATAATTTCAGTTTATTTTTCATATAGTTTTTGGGAAAATATTTCAAAATAATTTTTCTAAATTAGTATTATATTTTTCTTTAAATTGTTTTTCAAGATTTTTAAATTGTTTTTCTTGTTCAGGAGTTTTAGAAAAAGGGTCTATAGAATTTATTTTTTTACTATCCTCAAAAGGATTAATAACTTGATCACTCATAAGTTTAATATAAATAATAATCTGCTCTTATATATTAACATATAAGAGCAGATTATGTCAAAAAAGTATAAGTTTATATTAAATTGTAGTAAGTTTATTATAATTAATTTATCAACAGTTTTAATATCATTTAGGGATTATTTTCTTTTTCCAATTAGTTGATTGTTCATATATATTTGCTATTTCAAAAAGTTTTTGTTCTTGTAGTCTAGGAGTTAATATTTGTAATCATACAGGCATTTTTTCTTGTTCCTTATCTTCACTATTTGCAAATCAACAAGGAACAGAAATTCAAGGAAGTCATGCTAGAGAAGCTGGTATAGTATAAGCATCAGCTAAATATAATTTTAAAGGATCATTTGCTTTTTTTCAAATTTCCCAAGCTACCTCAGGACTAACAGGAGTAATAATAGCATCTACTTTAGAAAATGCTTTATTAAAATCTTCTATTATAAGAGTCCTTACTTTTGCAGCTTTAAGAAAATAAGCATCATAAAATCAAGCAGATAAAACATAGCTTCAAAGTATACTTCTTCTTTTTGGTTCATCTCAAAGTCATTTTCATCTATTATTTGTATATAATTCCTCTAAACTAGAAATATTTTCTTTAGAATTATAACCATATCTTATTCCATCAAGTCTAGCAAGATTAGATGATACTTCAGCAGGAACAAGTATATAATAAGCAGCTATAGCATATTTTGTCATTGGCAAAGATATATCTATTATTTCTGCTCATAATTTTTTTAAATCATCTATTGCTTTTAAAGTAGCTTTTTTTACTCAATTATCTAAACCATCTTCAAAATATTCTTTTGGAATTCATAATTTAATTCATTTTAAATTTTTTGTATTCCATATATTTTTATCTATTTTATCTTTTCAAGAAATAGTTGTATTTTCTTTTGAATCCTCTCAGTTCATTATTTCATATAAAAAAGCAGCATCTTGTACCGTTTTTGTAAAAGTTCATGGACAATCTAAACTAGAAGCCATAGGTAAAACTCAAAACCTACAATTTCTTCAATAACTAGGTTTAAATCAAACTACTCAACATAGAGAGGCTGGTTGTCTTATACTTCATCAAGTATCTGTTCATAAAGCAGCAGGAATTAAAGAAGCAGCAACAGAAGCAGCAGATCATCAACTAGAACCTCATGGTATTCTATTTTTTCACCAAGGGTTTATAGTGTTTTTAAAAGCAGAATTTTCAGTTGTAGATCACATAGCAAATTCATCCATATTAAGTTTTCAAATGGAACTCATTCAATCTTTTTTTAATTTCTTTGTTATGGTTGATTCATAAGGTGGAATAAAATCTTTTAACATAATAGAAGAACCAGTTGTTTTAATTCATTTTTCACAAAATATATCTTTAATTCAAATAGGTACTCATTGTAATTTTGTATGATTAGAATTTTTATTTAATCAATTTTTATTTATTTGGTTAAAAGTATTTAATTTTTTATCATATTTTTCTATTCTTTTTAAAAAATACTCAAACACTTTTTCTTTTGTTGTTTCTCAAATTTTTATTTTTTGAATTATTTCTAATAAACTTAAATTTTTCATTTATGTTATTTTAATTGTTAATTATAATTTAATTATATATATTTTT
>CAMZKR010000148.1 GCA_947311335.1 uncultured bacterium | reverse complement strand
TTATAAAAATATATATGAATATGCTCATAAAAAATATTTAAACACCTTAAGTACAAAAAGTTTTACAAAAAAAACAATGATAGATTTATTAAAAATATTATCTATTAAACAAATAAATAAAAATATAATATTTGAATGTAATGACATATCTCATTTATCATGAAATTATATCGTTGCTTCTAGAAGTGTTATTAAAAATTGAAAAAAAGAAAAAAAATTATATAAAAAATTTAAAATAAAAACATTAAGTGAACAAAAAATAGATGATTTTGCAGCTTTAAAAGAAATAATATATAGAAAATTAAAAGAAATACTAAATATTTGAGAAATACCTGATTTAATCATTATAGATTGATGAATATGACAATTAAATTCTGTATTAAAAACTATTTGAGATTTTAAGAAAGAAAACTTGAAACATAATAATATAAAATTGATACATAATATAAAATTAATATCAATTGCAAAAAAAGAAGAAGTAATTTATGTTCCTAGTAATAATTCTCCAATAATATTAAAAAAAGATAGTAAAGAATTAAGACTTATACAGGAAATTAGAGATGAGGCTCATAGATTTGCTATAAATTTTAACAGAACTTTAAGGATAAAAAATATGAAGAAGAATATATTAGAAGAACTACCTTGAATTTGACCTAAAACTAGAAGAAAAATACTATTATTATCTTGAAATATTGAAAATTTAAAAAACATTAAAAACAATGAACTAAAAAAAATATTAAATAAAACTCAAATAGAAACATTAGATAATCATTGATTATTATAAATAATAAATTTTACAATCTATGTAAAGTGTATATATTAAATATAGTATTAATTTAAGTATATTTCTCTTATGAAAGATATTTTTGAAAAATATAAAAAAGTTAACTTTTTTAGAAATTTATGAATAGTTACTGCAAGTCTTGTAATAGCATTATGAATAAATTTTTTTGTACTTGACTCTAATATTTGAAAGTCATTAACAGCAAATATAATATGAACATCTTGAAAAATAAAAAATTGAGATATTTATCTAATAAACAATAATTGAAATATTTGACTAAAAACTAATAAAGATATGAGAAACATTAAAAGTTTTTCTTTAAGCTTTTATTATAATCCAGAAAATGTTAATTTATTAAATATTAACTCATCATTATCACAAACAAGTATTACAAATATAGAAAATGAAGAATGATTAAATACAATTTTAATTAATTTTGATGATTATATAACAATAGAAAAAAATACTGAAATACTTAAATTAAAAATAAGTAAAAAAGAAAATAAAACAGAATTTTTAAATATTTGAAATGCAAACTTTAAAGATATGAACTGAAAAGTTTACTTATTATCTCCTGAATCTGATTTCTTATTTTAATAACTATGTTTGATACTCATTGTCATCCTTATATCTCAAATTTTAGTGAAAAAGAAATATTCTCATCATTTAAAAATAAATGATGAGAATATTTAATTTCAGTTTGAATTGATATAAGAACAAGTGCTAAATCTATAGATTTAGCAAAAAAATATAATTTTGTATATGCTTCTATATGAATACAACCAATAGATACAATAAAATATGAATGAAAAAAAAATGAAACTATAAGAAAACTTGAAACTTTATATTTAAAGAATAAAAATCTAATAGTATGAATATGAGAATGTTGACTTGATTATCACTGGATCCCCTCACTTATAACTAATGATTTAAAAGAATTTAATATAATTAATTTACAAAAAGATTTTTTTATAGCTCAAATAAATTTAGCAAAAAAATATAAATTACCTGTTATTATTCATAATAGAAATGCTAAAGAAGATATTTTAAATATATTAAAATATACCAATTTTAAAAATTTTATACTTCATTGTTATTCTGAGGATTTGGGATTTGCTAAAAAATGTTTAGATTTTGCACCAAATGCTATGATAAGCTTTAGTTGAATTATAACATTTAAAAATACAAAAAGAATTCAAGAAACAGCGAGAAATATACCACTAAATAATATATTAATAGAAACTGATTCTCCTTTTTTAACTCCTGTTCCATATAGATGAAAACAAGAGAATAAACCAGCAATGATAAAGTATATTTTAGATAAAATTATAGAACTTAGAATTGAAAAACCTGTAATTATAAAAAAACAAATCTTAGAAAATAGTTTAAATATATTTAAGAAAAAGAAGTGAAAAGTTTAAAAAATTACTTCTTCTTTTTTTTATTAAAACATTCTGTATTATTAAACAATTTCTTAAATTCTTTAGCATCTCAATAATCAGCAAAAAATTTTTGCCATTCATGCTCTCACATAGTTTTCTTAGCATTTTTTATTGGACACCAATATCTTTCTGTTCTTCAAGCTATTTCAATAGCATAAGAAAGAAATCAATTTACATAAGAACAATATAAACAATTAATTTTTTGAATTATATTTAAATAATCTAAATGATTTCTATCATAAACTATAAAATCTTTTCTTTTCACAATAGGTATGCCATAAAGAAATTTAAAACAAATATATTGGTATACAGATACAAAAAAATCTAAAACTAATACAGGTACAAGCATACTCCATATAAAAGGAATGGATAATATATGTTTAACACTTGCATTAAATATATATTTTATAATACTTTCTTTAAACCTTTTATTATATTCTTTAGCTTTATTTGTAAATATAATTTTTCATTTTTTAAAAGAAAAATTATATT
>CAMZKR010000147.1 GCA_947311335.1 uncultured bacterium | reverse complement strand
CAATAATATTAGTTTTAAATAAATGATATACATTAAGTATATGAAGATTATATCATATATTGATTAATCTAAAATGAAATGCGGACTTAAAATGATACATAAAAGAATTTCAATGATTCTTAAATAAATATGAATATTTAAAAGATATTTTATTAGAAAAAAATTTTATTTATAAATTATGAGAACTAATAAAAAGTCAGGTTCTTTGAAAAAAAAGGCATTCTTGAATTATTAGTAATGAAGAAACTAAAAAAGTAAGGTATTTACTCATATGAGATTTTAAAGATAAATCTTGTATAATCTATAAACTACTTGAGACTCAAAAACTACCAATTTAATTTCTAATATCAATAATATGAAAATTGTATTGTTATTACCTGCTATTCTCTATATGATAATTATATTATCAAATATAAATCTTTTATCATTAAAAGAAAATATTAATTTACTTTGGGTTTATAACTTTGATGTTTATATAATAGGTTTTGTAACATTATTTTTTGTTACATATATACTTTTTATTTGGATTATATTAAAATTTACTAATATATTCTCAAATTATAAAAATAAAAAACTTGAAAAAGAAATCTGAGAACTTAAATCAAAACTTCTTGATTGACAAGATATTTTAATTAATAATATAAAAAAAGAATTCTCTACTATATTAAAAAAATTTGTTGAAGATAACAGTAAAAAAATTAATGCTTATAAAAATGAAAATAGTAAAATAATAACAAATCTTGAATATAAAATAGACTCTTTTACTAAAAAAATAGATAAATTAAAAAAATAATATGTTATATATAGTAGCAACCCCAATATGAAATCTTGAAGATATAACTTTTAGAGCTGTAAGAATTTTAAAAGAGGTTAATTATATAGCTTGTGAAGATACAAGAACATCAAGAACTTTATTAAATCATTATGGGATTAAAGGAAAATTATTAAGTTTTCATTCTTATTCAAATCAAAATAAAATTAATAAAATTATATTAAAACTAAAACATTGAAAAGATATTGCTATAATTAGTGATGCCTGAACTCCTTGAATTTCAGATCCTTGATATATTCTTATAAAAAAGGCTATAGAAGAAAATATAGAAATATCTCCTATTCCTTGACCATCAGCTGTTATAACATGACTTTCAGTTTCATGATTAAAATCAAATCATTTTTTATATCTTTGATTTTTACCAATAAAAAAAGGAAGGCAAACTTTATTAACAAAATTAAAAGATATAAAAGAAACTATAATTATTTATGAATCTGTACATAGAATTATTCGCACATTAAAAGATTTAAACAAATATTTATGAGAAGATAAATATATAGTTATTTGAAGAGAATTGACAAAGAAGTTTGAAGAATTTAAAAGATGAACTGTAATAGAAATTATCAAATATTTTGAAGAAAATCCTAATAAAGTGAAATGAGAATTTGTTATTATGTTTTAAAATTTTAAAATATATGTTAATTTGAGATTTACAAAAAAAAGAATTAATTATAAAATCAATTATATGGAAAACCATAATTGATTTATTTAAAAAAGAAAAAAATATAAATATTTCAAATTATTTGATTTCAATAAAAATAAATTGAAATAAAATAATAGTGAAAACTAAAAAACCATTAATTAACTCAGAACTTTTAATGATAAATGATAAAATAAAAAAATTATCTAAAGATAAATTTAAAAATATTTGATTAAAATCTTATGATTTTGAAATTATATACATTTAATTATCTACGACTAACCTATACTTTACTCAATCAATATTTACAACTTTATTTATATAACTATTTTTAGACTCTAATAAATTAGACTTAAGATATTTATGATTATTATTTGGTAAAAACAATCAAATTGAAAACACCATAATTGAAACTATAATAATAACAATAAAATTATTCTTTTTCAATTTATTATCAAATAAGTTATAATATCAATTAATTATATCTTTTATCATTAATAATAATTATACAAATATTTATATAATTAAATCATATTTATCTTTTATAGTCAAAACTATTGCTCCTTTAATTTATCTTTTTATAAAAATAAGTTTTTTCTCATCAATTATAAAGTTTTCTTCTTTTAAAATTGGACAATTTTATAATTTTATTAAATCATAAAAAATAACTTGTAATTATTCATCACTTAAGGTTTTTATTTTCTTTTAATAATTTATTTATATTTTTATACAAATAATCTAAATCATCTACATTTAATCTATATCAATAAGGAGGATTTGAAACAAGTGTTCATTTTAATTTCTTTTTAATATAAATAGTAAAATCAATATTCATAAATTTTATATTATCTAAAACTCCTGCATTTTTAGCATTAGATTTTGCAATATCTAAAATATTAGAATCAATATCACTTGCAAATATATCATAGGTTCCATTAAATATTTTATTTTCTGCAATAATTAACTCCTTATCATATATATCTCTATTAATTATTCAAAGTTCATTAAAAGCAAATTTTCTTTTTAAACCAGGTGCTATATTTTTTGCAATCATTGCTGCTTCTATAACAATAGTTCAACTGCCACAGAATAAATCATAAAATCTTTCATTAAATTTCCATCATGATAATAAAACAAGTGCTGCTGCTAAATTTTCCTTAATTGGAGCATCTCAAGTTTCAATTCTATATCCTCTTTTATGAAGCGAATCTCAACTTGTATTTAATAAAATTCTAGCTTTATTATTAATTAATAAAATCATTATTTCAAATTTTTCTAAATTTGAATCAAATTTCACTCTCTCTCCAGAATTATTTGTTAAATTGTTAATAATAGCTTTTGTTGTTATCTTTTGTATTGTTGGAACTGAAAATAAAGATGAATTAATAGATTTAACTTTTATAGATAAAGGAAATTTCTTTTTAAAATAATTTTTTAAATTAATATTATTTATTAAATTATATAATTTATCAAAATCATCTATATTTTCTGATTCTGTTAATATTTTATAAACTTTATTTCAAACTCTTGACCATAAATTCACTCTTATCATTACATCATCAGTTCACTCAAATTCTATTATTCTATCTTTTACTTTAAATATTGTTCATCATTGTTTTAATATTTCTCTTTTTGCAATTGATTCAACTCAAGCAATAGTTGATAATATATATTTATTCATAGTAATTATTTAATAATATTACTTACCATCTTTTAAAACTTGGACAAGCTTGAATGATATTTACAAGTGAGAATCATTTATGATTTATAGCATCTTTTATAGTTTCTTTCATTTCTATAAATTTTGAAGAATCAACCTCCTTAGCAAAAGAACATCAAGAAGTTTTAGCTAATTTTATTGGATTGAAAGGAGTAACAAGATTTCATTCTGGAGTAGTTTTAGTTTTTGCTCAAACAGGAGTTGTTGGACTTGATTGCCCAGTTGTTAATGCATAATTTTCATTATCAAAAACAATATAAGTTATATCTAAATTTCTTTTACATGAATGTATAAAATGTCCCATTCAAATTCCATAACCATCACCATCTCCCCCAACAGCCATAACCGTTAACTCTGGTTTTACCATTTTTATTCAAGTTGCAAAAGGAAGTGTTCTACCATGAAGTGTTTCAGCTGCATATCCATCTATATACTGAGAAGCTTTTCAGCTACAACCTATACCCGAAACAATTACTCTATTATAACTTTCTATAGATAATTCTTCAAAAGCTTTTTTTATAGCTCAAATTATAAGGGTATCTCAACATCATGGACACCATTGTATGTTTGTTAATCATTTTCTCATAACTTTTATTTATTTAATAACATTTCAAAATCTTCATAATAAAAAGGATATAGATTATATTTTCTAATATTTTTTATGTTTAATCATTCTATATATTTTAATCATAATTCCTTTGTTATATAATTTTCAAGTTGTCAGCTATAATTACTTTCTACAAAAATAATTTCATATTTATTCTTTATTTCATTTAATAATCTTTCATCTAATGGTTTTAAATATTTTATAATAACTAAACCATAATCGTGATTATTCTTTACAAATTCTTTTGCAGTATAACTAGTAAATCACATTGTTATTATTATTTTCTTTGCTTCTGGATTAATCATTTCATATCAATAAACTCACTGTTTTTCATAAAAATCATCATATTTTTTAATTCTTTTTTCAGTCATTTTTTGTTTCATCTCAGAATTTTCTGTAGTAGCTCAATATTCATCATGTTCATAACTTGTAGCTATAAAATCGCCATTTTTAGTTCAAACATCTACTCTTGGAGATATATGGTCAAAAGTTAATCTATATCTTTTATATTCTGGATTTGGAAATTTCTCTATTTTCCCCCTATTTATTTCTGGAACATTAAATTTAGAAATAGATGTAGCAAAGTTTTCAGATATTTGTTTATCAATCAATATAAGAACTATTCCTTGATATTTATCTGCTAAATTTAATGCTAATCAAGACATATAATAAGCTTCATCTATATTTGATGGATAAAGTAATATATGTTTAAAATCTCAAAAAGTAGGATTAAGTGCAAGATTTAAATCTCATTGTTCAAAATAAGTTGGAGTTCCTGTACTTGGACCTGCTCTTTGAGATAATACAACCGTTACTGGAATTTCTGCTTGAACTGCAAAACTTAAAGCTTCAGTCATAAGTGCAAATCATCATCAACTACTTGCTGTCATACTTCTTTTTCATGTAAAACTAGCTCATAAAACAGTATTTATAACTGCTGTCTCATCTTCTGCTTGTAAATATTTTACTTTTTTTGAATTAACTATTTCACTTAATATAGTTGATGCTGGAGTCATAGGATAAGCACTATAAAAATCGAGTCATCAATCTATTGCTCAATATGCTACTGCTTTATTTCAATAAAGTATTTCTTTTGATTTTCAAACTTGCTTTAATTTTAAATTATAATTAAAGTTAAGTTTATAATTATTTACTATTTCTGAGATAATATTTATATTTTTATTTACTATTTCTTCACCTTTTCTTCAAAATATCTGAATTAATTGTTTATTTACATATTCAAGAGGTATGTTTAAAAGTTTTGAAAAAATTCATAATAAATATGTATTCTCAAATTTATCTATTATTTCTAAATCTAAAATATTAAAATCTCTTAAATCTAATTCTGTTTTTGAAATTGTTTTTTTACTTAAAATAATTACTGCTCATTTTTTTAAAAATCTTATATTCCTTTCTAATGAATTTTTATCAAATGCTATCAATATATCTATATATTTTGAAAGATATACAGAATATTCACTTATAAATACATCAAAATAATTGGTTCATCATTTTATTTTTGATTCATATTCTAAATCTGTTAAAATTTCATATCATAAACTAGATGCTATATGTAAAATTATCTCTGCTGTTGAATTAATTCACATTCAAGCTGGTCAACTTGTTCTAATATTTAATTTCATATTTTAAAAATTATTATTTTATCTCTCACGAATTAGTTTCTATAATTCATGTTCATACAATATTTAATAAATCACTCTTTTCTATAGTTCAAGAAGAATTCTTTGCATTATAAATTAAATCTTTTAATTTTTCTTCAGATATTTTTTGTGAAGTTTCAGAAGTATTATTTCTAGATCACATAATAACCAATAATCATGTTCATATCATTCATATAATAATTCAAAATAAAGCAAGAAATGCAAAAGCTTTTATTATCATGTTTTTTTTCATAATTACATTTGTTTTATAATATTTAAATATTTTTTTATATTTTTATAATTTGTTTCTCTTTTTAATATATTTAATCCAGAAATATGAATGCTTTTTATTATATTTCATAACATAGAAATAATAACTACTTTATTATTATAATCAAATTTTATATTTTGTT
>CAMZKR010000146.1 GCA_947311335.1 uncultured bacterium | reverse complement strand
TTAAAAGAAACAAAAGATAAAAAATGATATACTATTTTAACAAATAAAGATCCTCTTAAATTTAAATTAGATAATGTTATTAAAAAGGATAGTAAAAGAAAACCTTGAGCACCTTTCATAACATCTACTCTTCAACAAGAGGCTAGTAGAAAGTTTGGTTTTTGAGTTAAACAAACTATGATGATTGCTCAAAAATTATATGAGTGAATGGATTTATGAGGATGAGAAAGACAAGGTCTTATTACATATATGAGAACAGATAGTGTTAATTTATCAGATGATGCTAAGGCACAATCAAAAAAAGTAATTGAAACAAACTATTGAAAGCAATATTATCAAACAAGAGTTTTTACAAAAAAAGCAACATGAGCTCAAGAAGCACATGAAGCTATTAGACCAACTGATTTATGAAGAACACCAGAAAGTTTAAAATTAATATTAGATTCTAGACAATTAAAATTATATACTCTTATTTGGAAAAGAACTTTGGCCTCTCAAATGGCTGATGCTATAGTTGAAGTTACAACTTTTTCTTTTTTTTCATTAAAAGCAGATAATCAAACTTGGATTACTAAATGAGAAATTATAAAATTTGATTGATTTATGAAACTTTATATTGAATGAACAGATGATGAACATAAAGATAAAGATACTGAAAATAGAATTTTACCAAATATTAAAGTTTGAACAATATTATTATGACAAAATTTAGAAGCATTTCAAAAATTTTCAAGACCACCAGCTAGATATACAGAAGCTTCATTGGTGAAAAAATTAGAAGCAGAATGAATTGGTAGACCATCAACATACGCTCCTACAATTTGAACAATAATTGATAGGTGATATATAGAGAAATTTGAAAAAAGATATTTAAAACCAACAGAAACAGCTTTTACAGTAACAGAATTTTTAGAAAAATATTTTTCTAAAATGATGCAATATAAGTTTACAAAGAAAGTAGAAGAAGATTTTGATAAAATAGCTAATTGAAAGAAAGAATATTCAGAAATGCTTGACAATTTCTGGAACAACACACTTAAAAAAGATCTTGAAGAGGCTTGAGAGAAAGCAGAAAAAGTTATTGAAAAAACATGAAAACTTTGCCCAGAATGTGGAAAAGATTTAATTTATAGGTTTTCTAAAGCTGGAAAATTTATAGGTTGTTCTGGTTTTCCAGATTGTAAATTTATAGATCAACCAAAAGATCAGAAAGATGCTTTATCTGTTTTAAAAAATAAATATGAATGAAAACCTTGCCCTGATGGTATAGAATGAACAATAGTAGTAAAAACATGAAGGTTTTGACCTTTTTTAACATCAAGTGAATATCCTAAAGTAAAATGGATATGAAAAATTAAAACAGAAAAAGAAATTATTTTAGAATCGATTTTAAAGGAAAAGAAATTATTTATAGATAAAGAATCTGGGGAAGAATTAGTACTTAAAAATTCTAGAAGATGACATTTTTTAGCTGCTAAGAACTATCCAGATGTGAAAATTGCAAAAGTAATCCCAAAAAATGTATGGGATGAGTTAAATGAAAGAATGGATGAAAATGAAGAAAAATAGTTTAATATTTGAAAAATTAATATTCTTTTCAAATAATAGGAGTTAACAATCTATTAAATAAATCTTTATTTAAAAAATAAAATATAATTCAAACTATAACTCAAAGTAAATGCCCCATTAAACTTATTTGTGGATGAAGTCATATAACAATATTAACTATAATTGCTGTTATACCACCTTTATATTCATCTATTTTCTTAGATTTTAAATCTAAAGTAAAATAAGTTAATATAGCCATACAAAAACTACTTATTCATATAGTGTTTCATTCATTAAATATTGTTAATCAAATTCATACAAATATTGCATTAAAAATAAACAAAAAGATATATTTTTTTGTTCATAAAATTAATTCTACTTGATTTCAAAAATAATAAATAAATACACTGTTAAAAAATAAATGTAAAATTCAACCATGTATAAAATTTGAAGTAAAGAATTGTAATATATATATAATAATCTCATTTATTTAAAAAATAATCGTTCATTCAAAATATATATAGATTTGGGTTTACTATGACTAGTAAAGTAAATAATACAGATAATCCAATAAATATATTAGAAATTGAATATTTTTTATATGTGTTTATATATTGAGACATATAATCTTGATTAATAAATTATTTTTTTAATTTATTATAATAATATATTCAAATAATCAACATTGGGAGAGAAAGTATTTCTCACATTGTTAAAAATCAAAATATATATCATATATTAGAATCGGGCATTCTAAAGAATATTTCTACAAAAATCCTAAACAAGGAATAAAAAATCAAAAACAAAGAAGCTATTTGTCATGCTTTTAATTTTTTGTATTTGTATATGAGATTTAATATAATAAATAAAATAACTCATTCAAGTAAAGCTTCAATTAAAGTAGATGGGAAATATCAAATACTATTTATTTGTATAGATAAAGGTCAATTATATGGTGAATATCAAAGTAATTCTTTATTTAGATAATTTCAGATTCTACCAAGTCAAAGTCATATAGGTAATATTAAACTTATTTGGTCTGCTAATTTGAAAAAACTTATTTTATATTTCTTTGAAAATAAAACCATAGCAATAGTTACTCATAAAACTCATCAATGAAAACTCATTCATCATTGCCATACTTTCACTGTTTCTAACAAATTTTCTATATAATAATTAAAATTATAAAATAATATATATCAAAGTCTTCATCATAATATTACTCAAAGAAATATATAAAG
>CAMZKR010000145.1 GCA_947311335.1 uncultured bacterium | reverse complement strand
TGATATTGAAATAAACAATATTATAATTTTATAAAATCAATGTTAAATAATAATTATGGTAAAGTTTTTTATTACGCGGAGATTGAGGTTATGATACTCATTGAAATGAAGATAAATCATTAGATAAAAACATAAATAAAGTTGTTACATCAATGGTATCATTTTTTGATGAAATGAAGGATTTAGAAGATATAACTATAGTATTATTTAGTGAATTTTGAAGAACAATTAAAGAAAACTGATGATCTTGAACTGATCATTGAAAAGCTTGAGTTATGTGGATTTTAACTTCAAATATAAAGTTAAAATCTATGTTACCGCAAAAAATATATTGAAAATTAGATATCACAAAAGAAAAGGAAAATTTACTTTGAGTTTGAATATACTATGATAGTGTTTATTCAAAAATAATAGAAGCTCTTTATAATAAAACAGGAATTTATACTCATACACTTGAAAAAGATATAAAAAAAGTAATACCTAAAATATCAAATTTTAATACTAGTTTAAGAGCAAGTTGAAGTAAATATTATACAAATATTACTTTTGGTATTGAAAGTGATAATTTTTCAATTAAATCTGCATGAAATATTTCAATAAAATATTGAAATAACATAAATAAGCTTTCAAAAAAGATAAATAGTCGGGAATTATATAGAAGTCCAAAATCTATTTTGAAAGATAATAAAATAAATTTTTCAAAATCTATTTCATGAACAGGTTTCTTTTATGAAATATCTGTTATGAATAATCAATATACAGAGAAAACTTTTACTTGAATTGTTGATTTAGTTCCATATAAGACTTTAATTAATGAAATATCTGATAATAAAGATACTGTTTTATCATTGTTTTCAAATAAAATGATATCATGAGAAGAAATATTGTCAAATAAAATTTTTTTAGGACAAACAACTTGAACATGAGAATTAGAGAAAGTTCTTACAAAATGAAATGGAATAATTTTAAGGTTATGAACATGATCAACTTATATTAATAAATTAACATGAGAAGGAAAATGGTATGGTAGGTTTGTTTTATGAGAATATTTACCTATAGATTTATTGTTTTCTTCTTGATCCAAAACTAATTTGTGAGAAAAAATGAAAGAATTACCAATTGAAAAAGTTTTTAAAATATGAGCAGATACTATTTGAGTTTGACTTTGAATTAATAGAAATGTTCAAATTGATTTAAATAATTTATCAATAAATAAAAAATATAAGATTTTATTTAGTAAAAATCTTGAAGATTGGGAATATATGACATGAACAACAACTAGTTTGACTTGAACTTTAAGTTTTACTACGAATCATTTTACTTTTTTTGCTATTATGCAAGATGTAGAAAATGATACAATACCAGATAATTTTAGTTTTATAAATTTATTGAATAAAGAATTAAATACTAACTATGAATCAAATCAAATAATTGTATCATGAATAAACACATCTATACCTATTAGTATTTTATGATGAGAATATAGTATAAATTCTTCAAATTTTACATCATCTACTTGAACAGTTGTATTATGAGATATTATAAAAATAAAACTAAATTCAGCACCGTCTTATTTAACTAAAGTAACATCAAGGTTGAAACTTTCACAAGTAAGTTCTGATTTTTCTATAACAACAAAAACACAAATTAATTCATCTTCTTCATCTGGTTGATGAGGATGAGGTGGTTGATGAAGTTCTCGTTCTCGTGATGATTGTCCAAATGGTGATTATTCTAAAAGTTATTATGATAGAATTTGTTGAAATATACCAGATGAAAATAAAAAAGAAGAAGATAATAAAATAAAAAAAAGCTTAAGTGCAGAAGTTTTAAAAAAATGAGAATCATATTTTTTATATGAATGATATAATATATTACAAATTAAATGATTTACTTTTAGTGATAAAATAAAAAAACTAGCTGAAAAATTGATTAGCTTTGATAATATAATAAATAATGATAAAAAAGATTCAATAAAAATAATAAATAATTTATTAAAAACATATTATCTTTATAAAGAATCTAAAACTTTAGATTCTAAATTGAAAAAAGATTTTAAAAAACAATATAAACTTTTAAAATCAAAATTAATTGAAATTTTTTCAAAAAATAAAATTTATTCTAATGAAAAACAAAAAACAAAAAAATATTCTTATAATATTTTACAAATAAAGTGATTTAATTTAAATGATGAAGTATTTAAAATTTGAAAAGAAATAATTAATAATAAAAATATATGAATTAAAGATAAAGAAAAAATTATATTAAGATTAAATGAATACATAAAAGCTTATTATAAACTAAAACAATCAAAAGATAGACCAAAAATTTTAAAAAATAAACTTAAAAAACAAATTATATTATTTCAATCAATTTATAAAAAGAGTTTCGGTAAGTTATTAATTTTGTTAGAAGTAAAAGATAAAAAGATAAAAAAGATTATTACTAAAAATAAAAAAGTTTTATTATATAAGCGATACAGTCTATTTAGAATAGATAATTTTAGTTTTAGTAAAAAAATAGAAGCTTTATCAAAAAAAATTATTAATAATACTAAAATTTCAAAAGAAAATAAAGAAAAATTGATATTTAGATTAAATAAATTGTTAATAGCTCGTTATGATTTCTTAAAGAAAGAATTAACAAAAAAAATTAAAAACAATTATATTAAACAAATTATACTTTTAAAATTTTTGTTTAAAAAAATATTTAAATAAAAAAAATAATATAAATTTTACTTGAAGATTTCTATTATTGAATATAGTTTTATTTGTATAATTTATTTTAATTAATTTATAGAAATAAAATGGCATACGATAATACAAATAAATGAGCTATCTGGATAAAGAAAGCAAAATCATGACTTATGTATAAATCATGAATATTAAATGTAGAAGGGAAAGAATATAATATAACTATGTTTGATAATGATAAACAATGAAATGAAAATAGACCAGATTTTAATGTGATAATTGAACCAGCTGATTCTCATCAAAACGAAAATAATAATTTAAATAATTCTAATCAAAAAGATGAAAATAATGATTCATCTGAAATATCAATTGAAGATATTCCATTTTAAGTAAAAAGATATTTAAAAATAAATAATTAAGATTAATTTAAGATAATTTTTAAATGTGGTTTTCATAGATAAATCATAATGTTTGAAATAAAAATATTTGGTTTAAATGAAAAATATTAAATTATATTTAATTCACTATTTTATAAGTAAATATCAGTTTGTATTGTTATGATATAATTCTTTATTTTTTCAATTATACTCAGGATTTTCTATACTTATATTTTGAAGAATTATTTTATAGTTTTCTATTTCATAATTTAAATCATTTTTTGAGAAATCAGAACCTCATTTTTCTTTATAAATTTTTGTGATGTTATTAAATAGATTTTCTATATTTATTATTTTTTCTTTTTTTCAAGAGTTAATAATTTTTAATATTTTCTTTTTATTATCTATTATAGCATAATTTTCATTATTTTGTTTATTATGATATCAAATTCTTAATATTTTTGAATATCATTTTACACTTATAGGAAAAACATCATCTTTTTCTTTATTATATATATAT
>CAMZKR010000144.1 GCA_947311335.1 uncultured bacterium | reverse complement strand
TAGTTTGTAAATGGTTGTAGATGAGATGATAATAAAGTATTTTTTAAAATGAGTTGATATATTATAAAAAACTAAATAATTTTATTTAGTTTTTTTGTTTTTTAATAAATATTATATATAATAAAAAGAATGAAAATTTAATCTAATTAATAAAAAATGACTAAAAAAATATTTAATTTAAAATCAAAATATTCACCAAGCCCTGATCAAGCAAATGCTATTAAAGAAATAACTAAAAATATAGATGATTGAGAAAAATTTCAAACACTTTGGTGAGTAACTTGAAGTGGAAAGACTTTTACTATGGCAAATGTAATAAAAGAAATAAATAAGCCTACTTTAATTATTGCTCATAATAAAACTTTAGCAGCACAACTTGCTCAAGAATTTAAAGATTTTTTTCCTGATAATGCTGTTCATTATTTTGTTTCATATTATGACTATTATCAACCAGAAGCTTATGTAGCAAAGACTGATACTTATATAGAGAAAGAAGCTACAATAAATGAAGAAATAGATAGACTTAGACATGCAGCAACTCAAGATTTACTTACTAGAAAAGATGTTATAATAGTAGCTTCAGTTTCATGTATTTATGGTATATGAAATATTTCGTCATATTTAGAACAAATTTTTGATATAGAGAAAACTAAAAAATATATTATAGAAAACTTACTTAAAAAATTAATTAATATTCAATATAAAAGAGCTAAGTCGGATTTTAAACCTTGAACTTTTCAAGTCTTATGAGATATATTAGAAATTTACCCAGCTAGTAGTGAAACCATTTTTACAATTGAGTTTTGGTGAGATGAAGTAACTGAAATAACTAGAAGAAACTATTTAACATGAGAAATTTATGAATATGTAAATAAAATAAAAATATTTCCAGCAAAACATACAGTTACAACAAAAGAAAAAATAAAAAAGATTATTCCAAGAATAGAAAAAGAATTAAAAGCTAGATTAAAAGATTTTAATAATAATAAACAATTAATAAAAGCAGAAAGATTAAAAACAAAAGTAGAATATGATATGGAAATGATGGAAGAAGTGTGATATGTAAATTGAATAGAAAATTATTCTCTTTATTTAGATTGAAGACAAGTTTGAAATGCTCCCTATACTTTGATAGAATATTTTGCTCAAAGTGATTTTTTAACTTTTATAGATGAAAGTCATATGACTATTCCTCAAATATGAGCAATGTATGCTTGAGATAAAGCAAGAAAAACAAATTTAGTTGAAAATGGTTTTAGACTTCCTTCAGCACTTGAAAATAGACCTTTAAAATTTAGTGAATTTGAAAATAAAATGAAACAAGTAATAGCGGTATCTGCTACTCCATGAAAATATGAAGTAGAAAAAAGTTCCCAGAAACCAGATTTATTTATTAAATTTAATCCATTTATAGATTGAAGATGGCAAGATGATAAAAATAACAGAATTATCTCAAAAGTTATTAGACCAACATGATTACTTGATCCTAAAATAGTTTTAAAGTCTATGGAATATATGGTTGATGATATAATGAAAAATATTTGAGAAGTTATAAAAAGAAATGAAAGAATGCTTATAACAACACTTACAAAAAGATCTAGTGAAGAATTAACTGATTATTTACTAGATAATTGAATAAAAGTTAATTATTTACATAGTGAAATTGAAACATTAGAAAGGATAGAAGTTTTAAAAGATTTAAGAGAATGAACAATTGATGTTATAGTTTGAGTTAATTTACTTAGAGAAGGACTTGATTTACCAGAAGTAAGTCATATATCTATACTTGATGCTGATAAACAATGATTTTTAAGAAGTGAATCTGCTTTGATTCAGATTATATGAAGAGCTGCTAGAAATAGTAATTGAGAAGTTTCTATGTATGTTGAAAAACTTAATTTAGATAAAATTGAAAATAAACAAAAAACATGAGAAATTATAAAAATATGAGATTTTGAAACAATAGATTTATTTAAACTTGATAATTGAAAGTATTATAATTCTGAGGGTTTAATTATTTCAAAAGCAATGAAAAAGGCTATTGATTTAACTTATTATAGAAGAAGTATACAAAATAAATATAATAAAGAAAATTGACTTGAACCTAAAACTATTTTTAGTAAAATAAAAGATATAGGGATAAGATCTAGAAAAAAAGAATATGCACTTGTAAATGATTTACCAATAGATAAACAAATTGCAAAACTTGAACTTGAAATGGATTTTGCTGCATCAAATATGGAGTATGAAAAAGCAGCAGAGATAAGAGATATTATTATAGAAATAAAAAGGTGAATAACGTAAAAATATAATAAAATAAAAAAATGAAACAAAAAATATTTGATATACTAAATAGTTTAGAAATATCATATAAAAATTATAAACATAATGCTGTTTTTACTTGTAATGAAACAAAAGGAATAGATATACCATGAGAAAGAGTAAAAAGTCTACTTATAAGAAATAAGAAAAGTACTAATTTTTATATGGTTGTTTTAAAAGATAGTACTAGACTTGATACAAACCTAATTAGATGACTATTTAATGACACAAAGATGTCATTTGCAAATTCTGAACAAATGATGGTAAAAATATGATTAAAACCTTGAAGCGTTAGTCCTTTTGCTCTTATAAATAATCTTGAGAAAGATATAAAAGTAGTTTTTGAAAAAGAATTAGAAACTAAAAAAATTTGACTTCATCCTCTTCAAAATGATAATACAATAGTACTTGAAATGAAAGATTTAATTAAATTTTTAGAAAATATATGATTTGAATATTATTTTTTATAACTTATAAAAACCTAATTTATTATTAATTAAAAATTAATATGTGTAGAATACTTTTTTTAAAATGAACAAATAATAAAAAAGCAGAAGAATATATAGATGCTATTAGAGAAGCTGGAAAGAATGATCCTCATTTAGCCGGAGTTGTTAAAATATTATGATTAGATAATATACCAGATAAACATAAATTTGGTTGGGGTTATTTATTAGTAACAAAAGATAATATAATAAATTATAAAAGCTGAAAAGCTTTTTATAAAGATAATATAACTTTTAATAAATTAAAAGAAGAATTAAATGAAATAAAGTGAGAGTTTTTACTTATGTTAGAATTAAGACATACAGATATTGGTTATATTAGTGCTATGAATTCACATCCTTTTTTCTTTGCTTCAAATAATGGTTATGAAGGTTATCTTTTTTATAATGGTCTACTTGATTACGAATCTTTAGCTAAAAAAGAAAATATAGATTTCAAGAATTATAAAAGAAAAAATGGAACTACTATAATGTGATTATCAATAGCAAAAGAATTATCAAATTGATTTTCTTTAAAAAATGCTATACAAGCACCAAAAACAGAGCTTAAAAGTGGCTATAATCTTATGGTTTTTGTAAATGATAATACTTGAAAGTATAAAGCTATAGTAAATGCTTTTGCTAAAGAAGAATTAATGAAACAAAAAGGATCAAAAGATTATTATACTTTGATAAAGAAAGATGATAAAGATTTATTTTTTGTATGATCTGCTGCTATTTGAGTTTATAAAAAAGATAATTATGAAGAAATGAAAAATTGAGAAATAATAGAATTTGATATAGATTTTATAAATGAAGATTATTTTACTTGTTATGAATTATAATATAAATAAATCTAAGACCGGTATCAATATTAATAAATAACCATTTGAGACTGGTCCCTTTTTAATTTATCTTTTTTATTTAACTTTCTATATTTTCTAAGTATAATACAAAAACAGAATACTATTTTTGTATTATATTGGGGCTATTTATGGTTTCTACTTTGAGAATTGTTAATTATTTATGCTATCAGGGAGATGCTTGTAACTTCCTTAATCAATACAAGTAAACACAAGTGCAAGAACTTGAGGATTAGCTTTCCTTAAAAAAGCTAAAGCAGCTGTAAAGAGTTTTTCTCTTACTCCTGCTGCAGTTATAGCCTAACAGTTATTTCTGTAAAGTGGTCATCTAAGGATGAGTACCGTTTGGTCTGCCACACATTTTTAGAAAATTTTACTTTGAAAGTTTCTAAAAATTATTAAAACAAAGTCTAAATTTCAGGTTTTTTATAAGTATTCCTTGTAATTTAGTATTAATAAACTTATCTTTGAAAATCTTTTTGTTTATCTTTTATTTTTCAAAGTACTAAGATAAACTATGATAGTAGAACTACTTAGTTAACCTCAAAGGACATGGGTTCAAATCCCATTAGCTCCACCAAATAGGATAACAATTGGCTTCAAATGAAATTTTGTTTATTTGAAGCCATTTAATTAATATAAAAATAGTTTGACCGAATCGCTTGAAATAGAGATTTTTGGAGACCTAATAAAAATGGATTATACTTTTTGTTTTAAATTAGGTGAAGAATGAAGTTCGACCAAATAGAATATTGTAAACATTTTATGGTTAATTTTTAAAATATGCAAAAAGAAGCTACATCTAGAATAAAAATTAATAAATTGCTTGAAAAATCAGGTTGGAGATTTTTTGATGAAGAAGATAAAAAAGCAAATATTTCACTTGAGGCTTGAGTTAAAATAGAACATGCTTGAGATGATTTTGAAAATATCTCTAAATGATATGTGGATTATTTATTACTTGATGATAGATGATTTCCAATTTGTGTTTT
>CAMZKR010000143.1 GCA_947311335.1 uncultured bacterium | reverse complement strand
TTTTCCTTTTTTTTCTATTCATAGATTTTTAAGTATTTTTATTACCTCTTTTTCCTTATAATTTATTCCTATTAAATTATTAATAAAATCTAGATTATGTAATATAGTTATATTTTTTTGTTTAATGGGATAGATATCAGAATATCAAGTTAATTTTATTCAAGCTATATTTTTTTCTAATTCATCTACTATTAAACTCATACCTGCATGTTGTATTCCATTCACTATATCTTTTTCAAATATATTTAAAGAATCTGTTCTAATTCATAATCTTTTTCAAGTTTTTCTTACTACAGCTTGATTAAAATGGGCAGATTCAACGATTATATTTTTTGTATTATCATTTACACTTGTTTCTTTTCATCAAATAATTCATCATAGAGCAATTATTCAAAAATTGTCAGATATAACAATGTCTTTAGTTGTTAATTTGTATTTTTTATTATCTAATGCTAGAAAACTTTCTCAATCTTTTGCAAATCTTATGGTTATATTTCAATTTATCTTATCTGCATCAAAACAATGAGTAGGTTGTCCATATAAATATAAACAATAATTTGATATATCTATAAGTAATCATTTTGAAATTACTCAAGCAGAAGCCAAAACTTGTTTTATATATTCAGGAGATTTTTTATTATTTACATTTTCGACTTTTAAGCCTTTATATCTTGATACAATATTTGGAATTTCATTTTTTATTCATAATGATGGAATAGACAAAAAATCTCTTTTTGAATATTCATAATTAAATTTTTTTCAAGATATTGCATATAATTCTCTTATTATTCATATATGACTAAATAAATCAGGTCTGTGATTTATAGCTTTATTATCAATTTCTAAAATATAATCATCTTTTTTAAGATATTCTCTCATTGAAATTCATAATGGAGCATTATTTGGTAAAACCATAATTCATTCTTGTCTTTTTTCTATAAGTCATAATTCATCTTCTGAACAAATCATTCATTCACTAGTTTCTCATCTTATTTTTGTTTTACCTATTATAAAGTTTTCATTTAATTTAGCTCATATGACAGCAACAGGAACTTTTATTCAAGATTTTACATTTGAGGCTCAACAGATTATTTGTTTTTCATCTTCTAAAACTTTTACTATACATAAGTTTAATTTATCACTATTTGGATGTTTACTACACTTTAATATTTCTCATATGAAAACATCTTTTAGATTTTCTCATTCTAAAATTATTTCTTCAACTTCTGCTGTATGCATAATTAAATCTTCAGATATTTTTTTTACTGACTCTATATTTGGAATATATTTTTTAAGTACTTTATATGATATTTTCACAGGTAATCTTATTAATTAATATTTTGATTAAATGAATATAAGAAAAAAATAGAAAAAGGCAAGAGTATAGATTTTTAAAAATTAATAACATTAGGGAAAACTATAAAAAGATAAAAAATAAAAAGAAATTATTTTTTTAAAGTATTATGGTTTTATTTCATTGAATAAAAACTCTGTCTTCAAGCATTAGATTTAAAGCTTTTGATAAAACATATTTTTCTATATTTTTTCATTCTTTTTGTAACTTATTCCAAGAATTATATGTATGATCAATTTCTTTTACTCATTGATAAATAATTGGTCATTCATCTAAATCTTTTGTAACTATATGAGCTGTAGCTCAGATAATTTTGACTCATCTATTATAAGCTTGTTTATAAGGATTTGCTCAAATAAATGCAGGTAAAAAAGAATGATGAATATTTATAATTTTTCTTTTATAATTTTTTAAAATAGAACCTTCAAGAATCCTCATATATTTTGCTAGAACTATAATATCAGGATTATACAACTTTATTTTTTCTTGTATTTTTTCTTCATGTTTTTTTCTAGTTAAATTATCAGAACTTACAAAATGAAAAGGAATATTAAATTTATTAGAAATTTTTTCTAAGTCACTATAATTTGATATTATTGCTTTTATATTAGCATTCAATTCTCATCTGTAATTACTTATAAGCAAATCTCATAAACAATGAATTTCTTTAGTAGCAAGTATTATTATATCTTTTTTTCAAGTAGAATTTATTTTAATTATAACATTCCTTCATAAAATATTATTCAGTTCATATTTAATTTTATCCTTATCTAAACTTCATATAATCTCAGCTCTTAAAAAAAAATTTCATGATTCATCATCAACAAATACTCAATTTGATATTATATTTAAAGAGTTTTTATATAAAACACCTGTTATTTTATGTATTAATCACTTTTTATCTTTTATTTTTATAATTAATATATGATTCTTTTCCATATCTAAATTTAATTATTATTTATAATTTAGCTTTATTTATTTAAATATTTTTATAAATTGTAAGCCAAATTTTATAAACTATTTTTTATAACTTCTTCCATTTCTTTAGCTAATTTTTCATTTTCTTTTAAAAATAATTTAGCTTTTTCTCTTCATTGTCATAGTTTAGTTTCTCAGTAAGAATAAAATGCTCAAGATTTTTTAATAACTCAAGAAACCACTCAAATATCAATTATTTCTCATACTTTTGATATCCCTTCATTATACATAATATCAAACTCTGCTTCTCTAAAAGGAGGAGCCACTTTATTTTTTATAACTTTTACTTTTGTTCTATTTCATAAGATTTCTTTTTCCATACCAGTTCAAAGTTCTAGTTTTGCTCTTCTTCTTATATCTAGTCTTTGACTAGCATAAAATTTTAAAGCATTACCTCAAGTTGTTGTTTCTGGACTACCAAACATAACTCAAATTTTCATTCTAATCTGATTTATAAATATAACTGTAGTTCAAGATTTTGATATTGCTCATGTTATTTTTCTTAAAGCTTGACTCATAAGTCTAGCTTGTAATCACATATGAGAATCTCACATATCTCATTCTATTTCAGCTTTTGGTGTCAAAGCAGCCACACTATCAATTACAATTAAATCAATTGCTCCAGATCTAACTAAAGAGTCTACTATTTCAAGAGCTTGTTCTCAATAATCTGGTTGAGAAATAATCAAATTATTGGTATCTACTCATATTTTCTTTGCATATACAGGATCTAATGCATGTTCAGCATCTATAAAAGCAGCAATTCATCATGTTTTTTGACATTCAGCTATAGCATGAAGTGTAAGAGTTGTTTTTCAAGAAGACTCTGGTCAATATATTTCAATAACTCTTCATTTTGCATATCCTCAACCAAGAGCTATATCTAAAGATAGAGAACCAGAACCAGAAGTTTTTATATCCATAGAAGCATTTTTATCTCAAAGTTTCATAATAGAACCTTTTCAAAATTGTTTTTCTATCATTAATAAAGCATTATTTAAAGCATCTTTTTTATTCATAATATATATTTAAAAAATAACATACACAGAGTATATACAAAATATATACAAAAGCAAATTTATTTAATTTTATAATTTGTTTTAATTCAAGATTCTGTTCATAAAGATATTTTTTTAGATTTACATTCTTTACAAATAAAGGTATATCATTTTGGATTAGGTCTAGTTGTTTCAACTATTTTTTTGCAGTCTTTACAATAAAATACAACTTTTCATCTTTCTTTGTTAAAAAATTCTTTTTTCTTATCAAAATCATCTATATTTATTAGTTCTGCATATGACATAGGAATAAAATTTATTAAAATAAACTAATTATTTCTTCTTTTCTTTTTTTTAATTTAATTACATTATTTTCAACTAATTTAATAAAACATCTTAACGTTGCTTCAACATCAACAATTGCGTCATGTGCTCATATAAAATAATTTCAAAATAAAATTTTATGCAATTCTCATAATTTAGGATATTTAAATCTTTTAGAATTTCATTCTATTTTACAGTAATTTACTGTTGTTTTCATTGTACATAAACTTTGTTTTGGTATATATTTATATATTTTATTTAATCTTCTTAATTCTAATTTAATCATATCTTCATCATATTCAATATTATGTCATATAATTAGATCAGGAGTATTTATATAATATATTATTTCTTCAATAACATCTTCAATA
>CAMZKR010000142.1 GCA_947311335.1 uncultured bacterium | reverse complement strand
ATCATACAAAACACTTAACATAAGGTACATTATGTGATGTGTTTATAACAATTGCTAAATGTTATGTATAATATATATATTAGTATAGTATAAGTCAGGCATCGCCTATTTTTTTTTATTCATATTATTATTTTAATATAATTAAATCTAGATAAAATATAGAAAAATATTATAATAACATATAATATATGACTTATATAGATATAATCTAGAAAAAAAGGTAAACTACTTTTTTAAAAAATGCCCATAACTCCTTTTAACCCATATTTTATGAGCAAAAATTTTTAGACTACTTTACAACTAATAATAACTATGTGAAAAAAATGAATAGAAACAAAGGACACCGAGAAAGTTGCTGTAATAACTATGAAGCTTGCATACCCTAAAAGAAGTTATAAAAGAATAGCAGAAGAGCTAGGTAAAAGATGAATAAAAATAAGTAAGAATACAGTTTGAAGTATAATAAGAAGAGCATCAGAACTATTTCCTACTAAGTCAGAAGCACTGGCAAGAGTATTAAACAATGACAAGAAGTTACTAAAGCTATGATCCAATATATCAGTCTTAAAACTTAAAAAGTTAGCTAAAGATATTAAAGATAATGACGGTAATCTTGAGCTTATAACACTGACTGATATTAAAACTATATGAGATATTTTAGACAAGGCTCAAAAAAGAATTTGATTACTATGAGGAGACTTAACAAATGATGAATGAGGTTACAAAATGTGAAAAGAATCAGAAAATCTTTTAAATAAAATTATTACTGAATAATGAAAAAGCAAAAATTCTTGTATGAATATGATGTAAAGAATAGAAAAGAGATATGGGATGCTGTTTTAAAAGACAAAGCATTTAGAATAAAATACTTTGAACAGGATCTTTACGCTTTTTCTTTATATCATTTTTGACACAATTTTAAAACGTGAGTAAAAGACTTTCATAGAGACATATATAAATTATGCGTTTCAAAAAAGAACTGATTAATTATATGATTCAGAGGTAGTTGAAAAACAAGTATTGTTGCCTTGATTTATATAGTATGGTGTATAGCTTATAACATAGAAAAGTTTATACTTTTTATGGCGTATGATGTAGAGTCTGCTTCTGACAAAGTTATGAATATAAGTAACTTTTTAAAAGTTAGTAAAAGTTTTGTAAATGATTACTGACTACTGTTTGATGATTGAGAAACTTTAACAAGAGATAAGAAAATAAAAACTTCTTCAAAACCGAAAAAGATGTCAAAGTTTGTTACTACTAATGGAATAAAAGTAGAATCAGTCTCACTTAAAACAATGAAGAGATGAAAACAATTATTGAATGATAAATGAGAGATAATAAGACCAAGTTTACTTATTGCTGATGATATAGATGTTGAGTGATCAGTAGAAAATCCTGATATAATAGAAAAGATGACAATGAAAATTGAATCATGAGTAATGAACTCTATAAGATGACGGGTTATCTTTCTATGAAATATTATTTTAAATGATTGAATAATACAGAGACTAGAAAAGATATATTGAGATTTTTGGAATACAATGAACATATCACTAATTAATGATTGAAATATTATATGGGAAGAAAAGTATAAATGGACTAAAAAAGAAGCTGATAGAGTCAATAAAGATAAATTTAATTGAGATTTAGTTGTTGAAAGTATAGAGGAGCTAGCAATTAAATTAGATGTGTTTAAGGCAGACTATCTTAATATTCCTATGTGATGAGTATGAGAAAAAGTATTTAGTTATGAGCTGGTTAATGCACAGGAGGTTATAGAGCCAGTAAAAACAGAGTATATAGAAATATGATGAGATATGTTTGAATTAGATATTTTTCAAGAACATAATTTTAATAGGTATATTTATCTTAGCTGCTGATTAGATGTAGCTTGAGTATGATGACAAATAGTAGACTATCATTGAAATAAGGTTGAACAAGACGAAAAACTTATGACTAATGATTACACAGATATAACATTTTTAACGCCTGACTGAAAACTATTTGCTAGAGTCAGAAGTAAAAAGTTATGAGAATTTAACACTTTTAAACTTTTAAAGTTGCTTACTGATAAATATAAGATATTATACTTAAAGAATTGTTTAGTAATTGAAAGGAATCATCATTGAGAAGTGTTGATCTGAAATATAAACAGAAGTAGACGTGATATAGCTAAGTTTATATATAGAAAGCTCACTGACAATCAATGACGATTAATGTATACAAGTAAATTGTGATACTGGACGGATCAAAAATCTAAAATGGATTTAAAGGATTCATTAAGAGATGCAATGAGTGTAGTCTGATTGCAATTAACTAAAACAGTAAAAAAAGAATTTAGTGCGTGGGTTAGGCAAAAACAAGGTTCTAAATTTATATTTACTAATGATAAAGCACTAGCTAAACATGATGATAGTGTGATTAGTTATTGACTAGCTGTTATGTGATTGGTTTTACAGTGATATATAGACTTATACCCGGAAGATATTTAATATAGTTTTAATAAAACATTATGAAAAAAAATATTTCGTTTTACAAGAAGCAAGTTGAACTTTTAGATATATCATTAGAAATTCTAACTAATGGTTTTAATAATAAATGAAAAAACTTTAATGATAAATATAAAGAGTTATTGTATAGACACATTATTCCACCACATATATATCAGCCTATCACAGCTTTAAGAAATAAAATACAGTCAAAAATTGAATATTATCACGTTCTGGACTGATTAGAAGTCCCTCACGCACAATGAGTATTCTTAATAAGAACTTTTTGATGTAGTTTTATTATAGAAAATAAAAATAAGATAAGAGAGTTGCTTAAACAATACTCTATCACAAAGACAATAGACATTTTATATAAATTATAAAAAAGTATGCCCTTTCTTAATATTAGTAAATGAGTTAAAACATGAATAACCACAGAAATACAAAATTATCTATCTGGACAAAGTGAGATGATAGATTATTTAAAGTGAACATATATTGAAAAAGATGACTACCAAGTAACAGTTAGTAATATAAAACATTTATTCCCTGATTTTGATGATAATGATGTAGCTAGAACTATTAACCCTTGATCTTTTTTAAGCTGAATAGCTTTTGATAATATATCAACTTATTTTTGAGAGCCAAAGACTAATTCAAAGCACCTTAGATCTCATGAGTTAATAGAATGAGTGTTTTGCTCCTGATATATGAATGTTGCTGTAGATCCAGTGTCTAAAGAACTATATAGTATAAGTTCTGATTCATATTATTACGATAGAGCCAAGAAAAAAGAATACTTTGTTAATTTAAATTCAGTTGAAGTTGATTGAGATATTAAGGTTATTTTAACGGTTGATACTGTGCAAAATAAAATCTTCAAAAAAAGAGTTTTTATATTAGATAACGAATATGATCTAACGGTATGAAAGCTTGTTAAAAAGTGAGAAATAGAATGAGTTACTGCAACCGAAACAGAGTTTAATATTAGTAAAGAAAGGCTTGTAATAGATAGATTTATTCAGTACCCTATAGCTAAAAAGATTGCCAGAATACAAATAAGTATTGAAAAGAAAATGTCTGAAATAGAAAAAAACTTTCAAGACTACACGGAGCAGTTTAAAATATTCAGGAACTTAGAAATACCTGATAATTGCTATAGAACACTAGATACATGAGTTAGAGTTGTAGACTTTGATAAGTTATGAAAAATAATATCAACTAATGACTTAAATTGATGATTATGAGGAATAGATATAGTAAAAAATACTAATGATATGCTTATTGATTCAATTAAATATTTAAATAATCAAATAAGATCAATATCAGCTATATCATCAGTGCCACTATTTAACTTTTGAATAAAACAAGAATGATGACAAGACTCCTGAACTAGTTTAGTTAAAAGTTCTTGATTATTTTATAAAAAAATAGAAAATCTAAGAGAAAACTTTTCTGATATTATTAATCAATACTTTGAAGAGAATGAGATTCCAGAAGATAATAGAAAATTAGTCTTTAATGAGATAATATCAGTAGATTCTAAAGAACTAATAGACAATAATATAAAACTTACTACTGCTTGATTACAATCAAAAATAAGAGCAATTATGAAGATTCATGATGTTAGCAAAGCAGAAGCAGAAATAATATTATCAGAAATAATCAAAGACAAAGAGGAAGAATTAAAATTTAACCTAAAAAATAATGAGAATACCAAAAGTAAAGAAAAATGAGACACTTTCTCAAAAAACAAAAATCACTGGAGACAAAAAAAGAAAAGATGATATGATAGGGAAGCTGATTAGAATGTTATTAATTTTCTTATATCTTAATATATTTTTATATTGTTATTTTATGATACTTTATATAAAAAATATTTTTATTCTATAACACTTAATCTTATAATAGCAATTGCTATGATACTTATTTACTTTTTTATTTATCTAATATGAATGAGATTACTATAAAATCTGATGAATACACAGCTTTATTAGAAGATAGAGCAAAATTAAAAACAGTAGAAGATAAAACTGTTAAGTTAAAGGAAGCTCATAAAAAAGAGTTATTAACTATGAATGACAATATATCTTCTATGAAGAAAAAATCTAAAGTTAAATTAGATTTAGCTAATGAAAAAGTAGCCTTTGTAAATAACTTATTAAAGGAAGGATTATGATTAGATATAGATAAGAAACCGTCTGAAATAAAAGATGATGTACTTTCTTTAAAATCTAATTTAGACTGATACAAAGAAAGTGTTGAAAAAAAGAACAATGAGATACAAGCACATATTGATTCTTATGAAGAAAAATTATGAGATGAAATAATTGAATCTAAACAACCAATTATTAGTAAATTAGATTTAGAAGAAAAGAAATTATATTTAGAGGACTTATTAACTATAAATGGTATAAACTTTAAAGAAGAGATTAAACCTGTATTTAAAGATTCTAAATGAACTGATGAAAAAAAATCTAAATGAGAGTTTGACTTTAGAGAGCTAAGGGATTCAGACTTAGATACAGACGCTGTATTTCAAAAAATATGACAATTAATTTAATTAAATAATAATAATAATTATGCTAAACAAAAATGAAAATAACTTTGACTTAAAACGTGAAGTTATGAAGTCCACAAGAGACATCCTTAAAGATAGATGATCTTTAGCAGCTGTAGCAATTGCTAATACAACAAAACCTGTAGAAGAGACAGAGTTTGAAATAAAAGAAATGGTATACGCACCATTAATACTTAAAATAAATTCTGATTACGCAGCTTGATATTTTGATAATACCGACAAGGATTTAGAAGTTGAGAGTGATTGACTTAGTGTAATACCTGGAAGTGTATTTACAATACAATGACCAGACAAGGAGAATAGATGAAATTTAAGAGTGGTTGTAACGCAAGCTCCTGCTTCTTGAACAACTATAAAAGTACAAAAGTTTAGTTGAAAAGATACTGCGATCTTAACGTGAGATATGCTAACTTACTCAACTTCAGCACATCCTGAATGAAACACAGAAGAAATTGCTAGAGGTATACAGACTCCTAGAAAAAAGAAAAATTATACCCAAATTATGCAAGTTGTATGAAGATTAACTCGTAATGCTGTAGAATCAGGTAATTATGATTTTAAAGAAATGAAATGAGAGTTAGTTAAACAAATGGTTATGGATCTAGCAGACCAGATTGAATGACTTGTAAACTCTGACACTGCAAAAGAAATAACTATAAATTGAAAGACAGTACGGATTGGTTGAGGTTTACCTTACTTCTTGATGAATGCGTTTGATAAAGATTGAAATGTAATACCTAATGTTACTCCTGCACATGTTGTTGATAAAAACAATACAGATATAACATTTGAAGACATAAATGATGTTTTTGAATATGTAGCAGAGCAAGGATGAGATGTAGATTCTATTAGATTAAACATAAATCAAGCTAGAAAGATTTCAAGTTTTGAAAATGATAAGATAAATATCATAATTCCCCAAAATGCTTGATCTAATACAAATACGATTTGAGGAAGTATAAATATTTTAAAATGACCTGTTAAAATATGAAATAAGGGGCAGGTAATTAATGAAATAAGAGTAGATTTTAAAATGGACAAAGACGTTATTCAATTTTATAACTCTGCTAATTTCAAACTAGTACCATATGTTAATTGAATAATTATGGACAAAAAATTATCTAAACCTAGACATTGACACGATGTTTATGAATATTGAGGACTACTAGAGCTTTCTACTAGATATGATAATGTAGAGGAAAACGCTTTTGTTTTTACTAAATGTAAAAAATAAAAGCTAATTTTAAAAAAAATAACTATTTAGATATAGTTATTTTTTTTATTCTTATATAAGTATATATATAATCTATTAATAGATTTATATTCTTATAAAGAAGAATGGCAAAAGTTGTATTAGACTCTCAAGATTTTGTGTCTGTGGATGATTACTTAGATACTAGTATTTTTTATTTTGATATTGTTAATGATTTAGTTTTAATGAATTGATTACTTACGGAATCATTAGCTATAATACAAAACTATTGTGTATGACTTGACAAAGAAGATAAAAAAGTTAAATTAGCAATATGTCTAGTAGCAGATTGCTTAAATAAAAAGAGATTAGATTTAGACGAATGAATAGAACCGACAAAAAATAATGAACAATCAATAAAAACTGAAAAAAGATGATTAAATGAAGCTGTATTATTCAATTTTAATAGTAATGCACTCACTATATCAGAATGAGATACACATACTTGTATAAATGAACGTATTTTGTCTTTATTGTCAGAATATATAAAAAATGTAAAAGTATGAGCAGAATTTTTTAGAACATAAACATAATAAGATTATGATATTAAAAATGTTACATCGTATAACTATTTCAAGGTTAAACAAGGATGATTGATTTTCTGGAACAGAAGAGGTTATTTATGAAAATATAAAGGCAGATGTACAATACTATGAAAATAACTATTTTTCTTGACAGAACTCAAAGTATTCTGATCAGTCAGAATATCATGTATTTATAACAAAAGAACATAATAATATTATTACGTGAGATGTTATATCTTACACTAAAATTAATGGCAATAATATAAAGCTATCTGTAAATAATATAAAGCCTATAGATTATTATGCTAATACCAATTATATAGAAGTAGTTTGTTATAAAATAACATAATGAAAGTTACAAAAAATATAAACTTTTCAAGATTCAAAGATAGAATAGTTAGAAAAGAAATAAAACATTTACAAAATTTTACTAAAATTGTAAAAGATACTGTGGATGATATAACTCCTGTTTTAACTTGACGATTATTAAGTAATACAAAGTCTGTTGCTCCTTATGTTTTTAATAATCATTTAATATCTATTGTTTATAATGATACTGAATATATAAAAGAGGTAGAATATTGAATGTGAATGATTTTTAATTATCATAATGTAGATAGGAAAGTAATATATAGATGAGATTGAATGTGAATGTTTTGAAATACTTATTTATGATTAAAATGACATTATAATTTTTTTAGAGATTAAAAGATGAGATCAGAAAACCTATATAAACTTATAACTAGTTTAAAAGAAAATTTTCCAATATATGAAAAAGTAGTTTATCATAATACTAATATTAACTATAAATGATATGTTTTAAAAGTAATACCATTACCGGCAATAACTAAGTCTTGTATATCAAAACAAATGATTCAGTTTCAAATAATGGACAAGGCAGATACAAGTACAACTTTAGAGCTAAAAAAGATGTGAGATGATTTATCTGATTTTCTTGTATGAAGATATAAAAACTTTAATTGATTTAATGTTGTATATATTAAAGATCCTTATAATGATAGAATGTTTTTAAATAATAATAAAAGATATTTTTT
>CAMZKR010000141.1 GCA_947311335.1 uncultured bacterium | reverse complement strand
TTATATATTTCAAATATTTTTATTAATCTTGAATCAATTGGTATATTAATAGAATTAGGTATTTTTACAAAATTACCAGTTATTATTTTTAATCAGTAACAAAACATTTTAATCGAAAAAACAATAGTTTTAGCTTCTATATTCTGATTCATTATATCTGATATTTTATTTCTTAATCATTCAATATCTTTTATATAATAATCAAATCGAGCTATAAAATTTTCATAAAATCTTAATATTTTATCAATTCTTTTTAGTTTATTGTTAACAAATCTTTTATTCCCTTTTGAACTTGGTAAAAAATTATAAAAAAAATCTTTTATCATTTTCTTATTTATATTCTCATTTATCTTTTTTATAATTTCTATTGAAAACTCCCCCCAATAATTTTCTCATTTATTTGATAATTGATAACAAATTAAAGAATTTACAATAATAATAAAAAGAAAATTTTTATCATTTATATATAAATTATGATCTTTAATTTTTTTTAAAGCTAAGAATTGTCTATCATTTGATTCAATTTTAATTATATCTTCAATATTATATTGTTTTAATTTATTATATAAAATATCCATTATCTAATTAGTTAATACAATTATATTTTTCTTTGACCAGTTAAGTAAAAATATTATACTTTTTATAACACTTTTTTAAAATTAATTAATAAAAATGTATAAAATCATATTAAAAAAAATAATATTTTCCCTTATATTACTTCTTTTTTTATGAAAAACATATGCCCTAAATACAATATGGGATTTTTCTACAAATACAGAATACATACTATCAAATTCAAATACAACTGAAGTTTCTTCATGACTTGGGCAATTAAAAATGCAATTAAGTCATAATTGACTGATAACAAATTGATGAACTACTCTTCTTGATAATCCAGAATCAATTGTTATAGATTGAAATTATGCTTATATCGCTTCAGCAGTAAGTGATGCTATAGAAATAATTAATATATCAAATCCTAATAATCCAACTCATGTGGCAAATATAGTTAATTGAGCATGATGAGCAAGATTAGATGATCCTAGAGCTATAATAAAATCATGAAATTATTTATATGTTGCTGTTAATAGAAGTGATTCTATAGAAATAATTGATGTATCTACTCCTTCTACTCCTTCACATGTTGCCTATATAAGAGACTCTTGAACAACTTATTTAAATTGAACTAGATGATTAACTATTGTATGAAATTATCTATATGCTACTTCTTATTCAGATGATGCTTTAGAAATAATAGATATTTCAAACCCTTCAAATCCAACTCACGTATGATCAATAAGAAATACTACTAGATTAGATTGAGCACATTGAGTAGCTGTTTCTTGAAATTATGCTTATGTAACTTCAAATAGAAATGATAGTATGCAAGTAATAGATATTTCAAATCCTTCAAATCCAAGTTTAGTTTGAGAAATAACAGATTGAACAGCTTTACTTAATTGAGCTAGAGAAATAAAGATAATTTGAAATTATGCTTATATAACATCAACTGTTAGTGATGCACTAGAAATTATAGATATTAGTATACCATCAGCTCCTAATCATTTATCAAATATAATTGAATGATGAAATCTTGAACTTAATTGAGCTAGATGACTTTTTATAGAATGAGATTATGCCTATATTGCTTCCCATAATGATGATTGAATACAAGTTATAAATATTTCTGACCCTTCAAATCCTACTCAAGTAACACAAATAACAGACTGATGAATTATGGAATTAAATTGAGCAACCACTTTGCAGAAAGTATGAAATTATTTATATATTTGATGAAGAGTTGATGACTGAATTGAAATATTAAAAATATCATATGATTCTACTAGCCCCAACATAATACCAAGTAATGAATTAACTTATTCTTGAAGTATAGATAAAATAACAACTATCTTATGAACAACTAATCAAGGTTCAATAAAATATCAAATATCTAAAAACGATTGAACTTCATGGTATTATTTAAGTTGAACTACACGGACAATCACAACTAGTTGAGTATCTAACTCAAATACGGCATCACAAATAAACTCAGAAATACAATCATTTAATTGATTAGCTTGATGAACTTGAAAATTTAAATGGAGGTCTTTTTTAATTTGAGATTGAACAGAGAGATGTGAAATTGATAAAATAAAAGTGGATTATACCAGTAATTGAATAAATGAAATAATAGATTTTGAAGTTCCTTGAGGTTATATTGTTACTGAGTGAATATGGGCAAGACAAACTTTTGAACAATATGAATGATCTTATGCACTCAAAGCTAATAATTGATGAGTTGATAATAGTAGTTCTTGTTTTGAAATAACGAGAGATATTTATAGTGATTCTAAAATAGAATTTCAAAGAAAAGTATCTTCAGAATCTTGATATGATTATTTAAGATTTTATATAGACTCTGTTCAACAAAGTGAGTGGGCTTGAAATATTTCTCGGTGAACATGAAGTTATAACGTATGAAATTGAAATCATACTTTTAGATGGTGTTATGAAAAAGATAGTTCTGTATCTAATTGAGATGATACCGCGCGGATTGATTATATAGAAATAAAAGAAATTCCTCCTATAACAGAAATAACTGTCTTAGATTTTGAAACTGCTTCTTGATATACTGTAACATCAAATGTAACAACCCCTTGACCTGATTGGCAAAGAGTAACAACAGAAAAATATGAATGATCTTATTCATTAGAATCTCAGAATAGAACAGATAATACAAATGTCTGTTTTGAAAGAATACAAACAGTTTGAGCTACAGATACTGGTATATCATTTTATAAGAAAGTATCTTCAGAATCTTGATATGATTATTTAATTTTTTCTATAAATGGTACTGAACAAGACAGATGGTCTGGAGAAATAGCATGGTCAAAAGAAGTTTATACTTTAGCTATTGCTACATATACATTAAGATGGTGCTATTTTAAGGATTGATCTGTATCTAATTGAGATGATAGAGCCTGGATTGATTTAGTTACTGTTACACAAGATCCTCCAATAATTACAGAAGTCACTCCTATTCAAACACCAACAAATGATAATACTCCTGATTATACTTTTAATACTCCTATAGCCTGAAATATTAGCTATAGTTGATCATGTACAAGCTCTACTAATACATGAGCTATTATTTGAGATAATACTATAACATTTGACACATTAGCAGATTGAATATACACAGATTGTACTATACAAGTTTTAGCTAATCCTGAAAATACTACTATTTTAAATGTAACAAATTTTACAATTGATACTACATGAATAGATATAACTATAAATGAACCTGAAGACTCTACTACTATTCAAAATTGAGACTTTGAATTAGATGTAAGTTATTATGATAATGAATCATGAGTAAATACATGATCTATTGTAATTCAAATGTTTAAATGGAATTGATCTAGTTATTGAACAAATATAGCTAATACTTATATAGATTTTGCTTGAGCAAATATAACTGAATCTTGAGCTATTTATAATATAACAAACCCCTGATGATGAGAACAATATAAAATTGTATTTTCTATAGAAGATAATACTTGAAATAATTGAATTGCTACAAGTGTATTTGATATAGCAAATTGAGATACTACTCCACCAACAATTATAAATAATTTTCCTTGAAGTTGAAATTTATTACCAAATTCTAATTTTGATATTAATTTTAATTATTCTGATAACTCCTGAGTAAACACTTGAAGTATTATTTTAGAACTTAAAAAATGGAATTGAATTAATTGGTGATCTGATATTGCTACAAATTATGTAAGTTTTACTTGAGCTACTATTACTTCTACATGAGTAATTTATCCAACATCAAAGTTATGATATTGAAAATATAATTTAAACTTTAAAATAGAAGATACTGTATGAAATACTTGAACTTTAGATACTCCATTTTATATAGATGAGCCTGAATTAATTATAAATACATGAAGTTTAGATATAGGAAATTTAAAAGCTTGAGATAGTAAATTTAGTAATAATGAATTTATTATAACAATAAAAACTGTATGAGCATGATTTGACTTAATTTTAAATAAACAATCGCCTTTAATTAATTGAGTAATTGAAATAATTGACTGGAATACAAGTGAATGATTTTGATATGAGAAATCACCTTACATTAATACTATAAATAGTATTAATGTAAATCAAACAATAGCAACTCAGACTAGAAATATAAATATAAATTGAAATAAAAATAGTTATATTTATAGCTTGAAATTAGGAGCATTAATATGAAAAGAACAAATTGCTTGAAATTATAGTTGAGCCTTAAAATTTTGATTAAATCTAAATTATTAAATTAAATTTTTATAGATTATATTTATATTGATTTTTATTTTTAAAATAAAGATTTTATATAACATTTAATAATATAAAGCTAA
>CAMZKR010000140.1 GCA_947311335.1 uncultured bacterium | reverse complement strand
ATTTATTGTATAAATTCATAATAAATTAATATTTCTTTTAATTTATTTTTATAATCATTAACTTATTTTGATAAATCTAATTTTCAAAATCATAAATCTTTTGGTTTTTTTAATTTAAATTATTATCTATAATTTAGATTATTTTAAATACTCTCCTGCAAATTTATTTGTAAGTTTTACAAAATCTCAAATATTTTCTATTTCTCATCATTCTAAAAGCACAGCTTGATTATAAGAATAGTTTATCATATCTTGTAATTTTGATGACTTAATATCTTTTTTAAATTCTTTTTGCATCGATTTTATTAAAGAACTTTCAGGATTTAATTCTAATATTCTTTTTTGAGGAGAAGTTGGTTGCCCCATAGATTTCATCATTTTCTCCATTTGTGGAGTCATTCCATTTTCTGGAGTTTTAATAGCTCAAAGATAATCTCAAAGATTTTCATTTAATTCTACTTTCTCTAGTTTTCCAGATCAAATACTATTTTTTATAAGTTCAAGTAAATCTTTAAATTCCTTTTGTGTTTGTTCCTTTGCTTGCTTATCTTTTTTTGTTTCTTTCTCTGATTTAAGATTTGCTCATAAGACAGATTTTAATTTATTTCATTTATATTCATTCATTGCCTGAATTACCCATTCATCTATCGGATCCGTCAAAAGTAATACATCTACCTTATCTTTTCTAAATTGTTCAAGATAAGGATTAGCAAGAACTTCTGCCTTATTTTTACCAGTTATATAATATATATTTTTTATTTCATTTTTTAAATCCTTACAACATTCTCAATCTTCTTTTTTATGTTCAGAACAACTTTCTTCTCAATCCTCTTTTTTATCAGAACATTCTCAAGTTCCACCACAACAATCATGGTTTTTATCATTTTCCTTTTTTTCTTTTTTTTCAATTCTTGCTTCTTTTAGATATTCATCAAGTGAAAGTTTGTTTTCTTTTAATAAGCTCTCAAATTTAACAACTTCAGCTATATTTTCTTTTAAATCTCATTCATAATGAATTCATTCTTTTACTATTTGTCCATAATTTTCTAAAAATTTTAAATAATCTTCTTTTTTATTTCACATAGTTTTTTTAAGTTCTCCTATTACTTTTTTTACTAAACTTTTTTTAATCTTATCTAAAACTGCATTTGATTGAAGCATCTCACGACTTATATTTAATGGTAAATCGGATGTTTCAACAACTCAAGAAACAAATCTAAGCCATACAGGTAAAAGTTCTTTAGCATTTTCTAAAATAAGTACATTTTGTACATAAAGTTTTGGTCAATATTCTTTATTTGAATCTGACATATTAGCAAACATATTTGTTTCTTTTGGAATATATAAAAGAGATTTGTAACTAACCATCCCTTCTACATTATTATGTATATAGGTAAGTGGCTCATTAAAATCCATTGATACAGTCTTATAAAACTCATCATATTCTTTCTTTTTTATACTTGCTTTTGATTTTTTCCAAATAGCAATAGTTTCATTTACTTGTTCCCATTTTTTTCATTTTACTTTTCCTTTATCATCTTTATCTTCTACTTCAAGCATTATTGGTATTCATACATAATTGCTATATTTCTTTATAAGTTCTCTTATTTTCCATTCTTCAAGTAATTCTTTGTTTGATTCATTTATAAATAATTTAATTATAGTTCCTCTTTCTTTTTTATTTGCCTCTTTTATATCATAACCAGTTTTTCAATCTGATGACCAAATAAATGATTTTTTTGATAATGCAGATTTTGTTTCTATTTCTACTTTATCAGCTACCATAAATGCACTATAAAAACCAACTCAGAATTGTCATATTAAATTATGTTCCCCATCTTCTTTTGCTTTCTTCAGTTTTTCTAAAAATTCTTTTGTTCCTGACTTTGCTATAGTTCAAATATTTTTCTTTAATCAATTTTCAGTCATTCCTATACCATTATCTTCAATAGTTATGATATTTTGTTTTTTATCATAATTAACCTTTATTTCAAATTTATTATTATCACCTAAAAATTTAGTATCAGTTAAAGACTTAAGTCTTGCTTTATCTATAGCATCAGAAGCATTAGAAATAATTTCACGTAAAAATATTTCTTTATTTGAATATATAGAATGTGTTAAAAGTTCTAATATTTTTCAAGTTTCTGCTTCAAAATTATGTTTACTCATATTTTATTTTTTTAAAAATTAAATTTTTTCTTACTAAAATGGCACCTTAATATTTAAAGTGCTAATATTTTATATATTTTTATTTATAAGTCAAAATTTTTAAATCAATTTTCATATTATTAATTTTAAAAATAAATTTAAATAAAACTATTTGATATATTATTAATATAAATTATTATATACACTATATACAATTAAATATTAATAATATGAAAATTGATTTGTAATATTCTAATTGAGGTAATAATTTTAATTTTTAATATAAATTTATGGAAAGTTTATGAGAAAAAGAAATAAAAAAAACTCCTCATGTAATTAATTGATTACGAGAGTTTAATCAACAAATATGAGATAAATTAGTTAATTGTCTTACTTGAATGAGACCAAGTGGAAAATTACATTTAGGACATTATGTATGAGCTTTACAAAATTGGCTTGAATTACAAAATAATAAAAATATAAAAAATTATTTTTTAATAGCAGATTATCAAGTTTTAGGAGATCATTTATGAGAAACAGAAAAATTAAGAAAGTCAGTTATAGATATGGTTATAGATTGGATGGCTGTAGGTCTTGATCCAAATAAATCTAATTTTGTAGTTCAAAGTTATGTTCCAGAATTTGCAGAATTATTTAATTATTTAACAATGTTTGTTCCTTATAATGTAGCTACAAATAATCCTACATTAAAAGATGAAATAAAAAAAATAGAAAAAAGATGAGAATGACAAAATAGTTGAATTTCTCTTTGATTTATAAATTATCCAGTAAGTCAGGTAGCTGATATTTTATTACCAAAATGAGAAATAGTTCCAGTATGAGAAGATCAAATTCCACATATAGAATTAGCAAGAAAAATAATTAAAAAAGTAAATGCTATGTATGGAACTAATTATCCTTTACCAAAAGCCTTAATTTCAGAAGTTCCAAGATTAGTTTGAATAGATTGAAATGATAAAATGAGTAAAAGTCTTTGAAATACAATTTCTATTTCAGCTAGTTTTGAAGAAATAAAAACTCAAGTTAATAAAATGTATACAGACCCAAATAAAACTTCAGTTCAATCAAAATGAAATATAAAGAATCATGTAGTTTTTAAATATTTAGATATTTTTTATAAAGATAAAAAATATCTGGAAGACTTAAAAAAAAGATATATAGAATGATGAGAAAATTCTATTTGAGATTGATATTTAAAAAAGTTATTAGTAGAAGTTTTGAATGAAATTATTTCACCAATAAGAGAAAGAAGAAAATATTATGAAGAACATATAGATGAAGTAGTTGAAGCTATAGAAAAAGGGTCAGCAAATCTTAGATCAGAAGCTATTGTTATGCTAAAAGATTTAAGAGAAGTTATGGGACTTTTAGATTATGGAAAAGAATTTAAAAAATATGTTAGATTTAATAAATAGTAATTATAAATGAATTTGATGAGTAAAACTTATTGATTCTTGAAAAAAGTGACCTAGTATTTGAATATCGGTTTGTACTCATTGATGAGAACATGCTTGATTAAAAGCTTTAGAATATATCTATAAAAATTTTAAAATTGAAGAGGAGTTAATAAAGTGAAAGGTTTATTTTATTTTAACAAATAAAAAAGCTTATAAAAAATCTTTGAAAGAGTGAAATAAGCAACCTGTAAAATATAGATTTATAGAAGAAAATTTAAATAGATGTTGTGATAAAGAAGATTTTAAAAATTCAAGTTCATATGAAGTAAAAAGAGCTTTAGAACTAGAGAATGTTTTAAAAGATTTAGATTATCATTTAGATATACATTCTACTTATTCTCCTTCAGAAGCTATGCTTATTACTACAAAAAAATGATGAAAAATATCAGGTATTTTTAATGTAGATACTATTTCTTCTTGAATTCCAGAAGTTCAAGTATGAAAACCTTTTATTGATATTACAGAAAGAAATTGATGAATTTGAATATGATTAGAAGCTTGATATGAAAAAGATGAAACATGATTTAAAATTTGAGTAGAAAATTTTTTAAGGTTATTAAATTATTTATGAATGCTAGATTGAAAAAAAATAAAAGAATATTTATCCAATAATAAATCAAATATTGAATTAGATGTTTATGATTCAATTATTTATGAATGAGAATGATTTAAACCTATAAAAAATTTTAAACATAAAGACATAGTTAAAAAATGAGAAATTATAACTATCTATAATTGAAAAGAAATAAGAGCCAAAAAAGATTCTTATATTTTGATGCCTTGATTAAATGCTATATGAGAAGAGTATTGTTTTTTGGCTAAAAACAATACTCTTAACAAATAATCTATGAATAATATAGATACTATTTTTATATGTAAAGCTAATATTTGAAGAAGTCAGATAGCTGAATGATTTTATAATCACTTAAATGAAAATATAAATATATCTTACTTATCAGATATTTGAATTTTTATTTGAGGAATATTTAAAATGGAGGAAAAATGTAATATTCTTGATATAAAAATCTCTAAATTAGAAAAAGATTTAATTTATGAATGAAACAAATGTTTAATTATATAAAATATGTAATTGCAAAAACATAAAAAACATTTATTGTGGCATTTAACCAAGAATATAATTTTAAACTTCTTATATAAAATTTATCTATCCTCATTATTACTTTTTTTAATACTTAATTACTAACTCTTCCTTTTCTCAATAAATACCTATTTCATTATAATTATATTTTAATATTTTTGCCAAAGTAATAGATAAAATTTTTTCTTTATTTATACAATCTGATAAAAAGTCTTGTTTTTGTTTATTTATATTTCATAAATTAATTCAGCTTATAACTCATCTATTTATTCATTTAAACATAGCTTTTACTTGTCAAGATTCTCTAATTGGAGGATTAAAAAATATTTTTTCTCACATTCTTTTATAATCACTTCCTTTCCACATAAGATTTTCTATATTAACTGAAACTGTTACAAATGGTACAGAAAAATCTGGAGCAAAACAATTAATATCTTCTCTTAGAAATCATAGTGTTTTATAATACTCTTCTAACATCTCAATTTCTTCTTTTAAAGTAACTCAAACTATATGAACCTTTTTTTTGTTTTTTATAGCATTTTTAAATAGTTCTCTAAAAATTTCTAATTCATCTTCTGGAGAATAAACATTTGAATACATTGCTGGTTTTGCTCAAACTTTCTCTAAAATCTCTAAGTTTTTCTTTTTTTCTAAAAGTTCTGATATAAAAATAACTTGAATATCATCATTTTGATATTCAGGATTGATTACTTCAAATAGGAGCTTATTATCAAATATATTTGTTCAGACTATGTTTGTGATTTTGTTTTTGTGAATTTTTTTCATTTAATTTGAATTTTAATTTTTTACAATTGGCTTAGGTAAATCTGTTGTATCAATTTTATTTATTTCTATTAAATTTCATACTTTTTTATTAAGTCTTTCAAATATATTTATAATTTTGTTGAAGGTAATGATAAAATCCTCAAGATAACCTTCTTTATTAATTATCTTTAAATCATTTTCTGACAATGCTTTTCATTGTTTTTCTCTTTTTCTAAGTCTTTCAATAATCTTTTCTTGTGATGCAATCATATAATTAAAAGTAGCTCATTTATTAAAAATAATAAATTCTTTCAAAATTTTTTTAATTCAATATATACCTCAAATTCAAGTATTTATATCAGTTAATCAATTCTTATCATTTATATAATAGTAAGCTAATAAATCAACTACTGACCTATCTATTACTGACCTATTATTATTTAATCATTGATTCATGGCTATCTGTACATTTGTTTTTATATTATTTCTTGCTATATCTATTTCTTTTGTCAAAGTAGATAATTTATATCATTGATTTAGTAAATTCTTTACTCTTATTGTTTTTCAGGTTGCATCAACTCATGAAAAGATTATATTTTTTTTCATTAATATTTTTTCATCATAAATAAATTAATGTTATTAATACTTTGAATTTTTCTATTATAAAAAATCTCAACTAATCTAATCTTAATATATTATCTATTTCTTTTGGTGTTTTTCAAGATTTTAAATAAATTCAAATAATAAAATGTGAGTGTTTTTTTACTATTTCTCTTAAAATCGTACTCTCTCTATTTATATTTATTCAAGTTTTATTTAATCTTCAAGGTAAGATTATTCAGGAGTTTTCTCATAATATTATTTCTTTTTTTTTAAATCCATATTATTTTTTTTTATTAAAAAGACATCAACAATAGTTTTGTCTATATATATTATACTTCTTAGTATATTCTATACTTTTATTAAATCAAGAATTTTTTTTAAAGTCAATAGCTAGAAAATCTACTTCTCATTTTTGTGAGAGCTTCTTTCAGATTTTGAATATTTTTTCAATATTTTTATGTGGAGAAATAGTTAAAACTGTAGACCATTTCTTTATTCAAAGCTCAATAGCTTTATTGTTTGTTCTTGTTAATCTCATATCATAACAAACTGTGCATCTTTTTCCTTTCTCAGGTTCACTCTCTAGTCACTTAACTTTCTTAAAAAATTCTTTATCATCATATTCTCAAATTTCAAATTTTACTTTTTCTAATTTACAAACTTTTTTAAAAGCCTTTAATCGTTTATTGTATTCCTTTTTTGGTTGTATATTTGGATCATACCAAAAACATAGTAAGTCATATTTTCCTTTTAATTCTATTATTGGAATAGTAGCATCTGGTCAACAACAGATATGAAGTAACATCTTTTCTTTCTTTTCCAGTACTTTTTTTACAGGTTTATATGTAAGTCTATGAATTCAGGTTATTTTAGACTTATCATTTAAATACTCCTTGTGTTTTTGAGTTCCATATCATTGATGTTTTTCTAAAGAAAAATCAGGATAAATAGAAGAATATGTTTTTATTAACTTATCTCTAAATACTTTTGCTATAATAGAGGCTGCTCAGATTTCCATAACCTTTCAATCTCAACCAACTATATAAATAGGGTTTTTATCAAGTTCTTCAAATTCATAATTATCTCTTCCATCTATAACAACTGAATCAATATCTTTTTTCTTTATTTTTCTTAGGAGTTCAACTAATGCTCTTCTCATAGCTTCCTTATTTGCTTGTCTTATATTTATTTTATCAATCACAAAGTTATCAACTACTCATACTCAAAAAAAAACTTTTGGATTTTCTCATGCAGATAAGTCTATTAGTTTTTCAAACAGTTCTTCCCTTTTTCTCTTTGTTAGCTTTTTACTATCATTCAATTCATTTAGGAAATCTTTGTCTGGAAGATTCTTATTGTTCAAACAAAAAGCCGAAGCTACAACTGGTCATAACCAAGGTCATCTACCTGCTTCATCTACTCAAATTTTTATTTTACTATTCATGTTTTTTAAATCAAAAAAGTTAGACCTACGTTTTAGTCTAACTTTTTTAGTTTAGTTGTAAATATAATTATTTAATCATTAAGACTTATTTAATCATTTAACAATCTGATTACTTCATCATGATCTCATGTATAACTATCTTCTTTCATAACTAAAATTCATTCTTTATGTTCTTTTACTTTTTTACATAAATACTCAAGTTCTATTTTATTAATTCATTTAACTGCGTCTCTTAAAGAAGTAGAATTTTTATTATAAACTCTTTCATCTAACACTTCATTAATTAAATGTATTGATAATTGTTTTAGAAAGTCTTCATCAAACTCTCAGTTAGAAGTTTCACATTTCATAAGTAATACTATCTCTTCTGTTGTTAGCCTAATTGTTTCATCTGTCTCTTCTGAAATATCTTCTTTTACTTCTATTGTTTCTTTCAAATATATAATTGCTTTAGAAATATTTTCTTTTTCTTTTCATTCTAAATCATTAATAATCTTATCAAGATATGATAAAATATTTTCAAGATCAATTTTAAGTAAGGCAGAAAACTTATCTTTATAAGTTGATGGATTTCAACCTCAAATTATAGATTTTCTAAAAGAAGTGCAAAATTGACTAAATCATTTTGAATCATAACTACTTTCTCCATCATTATATTCCATAAAATTTTAATTAAAAAATAATTTATTTATTATTATATGATAACTAAGCTATCTTTTGTATCTCTAACAATTTCTGCTCAATCTTCAGAAATTCATTCTTTTTCTTTTCTTTTATTATCTTCTTCACTAATTAAGGTAAGTGCTCTACCAATACGTCTTCTATGATCACCTTCATTTGAGTCATCAAAGCGCATATTCAGAATAACAACCAATTTTCCTAATCACTCATTATGTAAGTTATTTGTAAACTCCTTTAAGCATATAAATTCTGCTGCTCAATCTTCTTTAACTTTTTCTTTTATTCTTTCTAATATACCATCAACTATTAATTTTAACCTATCTTTTATTATTCATTCAATTATTCCAATGGTTTTCTCTAATTTTCCTTTTGGTCAATCTTCTAATTTAATTTGTGCTTCTTTATATAGATGTATTATTGTATCTAAATCAGTTATTTTATAATCTTTAACTAACTCTTCAATTCCTTCTTTTAATGTATCATCAGATTCTTGATTAAAAAAAGCAGAAAACTGTAATTCAAAAATTTCTTTAGTTGACTCTATTAATTCTTCAGTTGGTTGTAATATTAATACATTATTCATGAATACCTTTTTAATATTTATTGTTTAAAATTTCTTTATATTTCATTTCATTCATTATCAATATGTATTCTTTCTCATCAATTAATTAAAAAAGAACATAATCATTTTTCTTCAGGATTATATCAAAAGATTTTATCTATTTCTCAAGAGATGTGATTTTCTTCAAAATATTTAATTAAAACATCATAGGTGATTTCCCAACCTTTAGTTTTCTCTATATCTTTACAGTGTATTTCATTTCAGTTTTCCATTTTAATAAAAACAGTTTGTCAATCCACTGTTACAATATTTCAATCTTCATTAACAACTTTATCAAATTCTTCATTTCAATTTATATCACTATAAAGCTTTCAGTTTCTATCAAAAATTCTATAACAATGATTTAATGTACTAAATAATTCAAAATACCCAGTTTCTTCCATACAAGAAATCTTTCAAGTAAATCCTTGTTCAAATATCTTTGTTGCAATTTGAGCCATTTCTGGATTAATTCATATTTCTTCTTTTCAAAGATTCCAATAAATAGTATCTGACGTTAGTTTATTAATATCAGATAATTTTGCCATAACAGAGTTTTTATCGCTTTCATGATAAACAACAAATGTTTCATTATCCATTGCTATAAATTGGCTACATGTAAGTATATCTTTTCAATCTTTCTTTAATACTATTAATCATTCTTCTTTTTCGTCTATATTTTTTTCCATTGTCCATCATAATTCTTCTAAGGGACCTAAATCAGAAAATGCTAGTGCTTTTTTTATTTCTATTTCTTTTAATAATACCATAACTACTGCTTCTGCTTCACATAAGTTATCTCTTGCCACAGATCAATTAACTTTCATTTCTGATACGTCTTCTCCTAAACTTAACACTTCACTAACTACATTGTTTGTATCTAATATAGAACCTGGTAATCAAGCTTCTTCTCTTTGTTTACAAAAAATTTTAAACGTTTCTAATGTAAAATCAAAGAAATAGATATCACTAGTTGTTACAACTCTTATAGAAAAGAAATCATTGGTAGAAACTTCTTCTACTCTTCCTTCAAATTTTGAATTCATAGTAGCTAAATATTCCATTATGCCATTATTTGAATCTTTTAATAGACTAAGTTTAAATAATGATATTATTTTATTCAAATTACATCTTTTATCATCTTCACTAAGATTAGTTATCCTTTTAAATATAGTTAATTCTTCTCATAACTTTGTCTCTGTACTTGATGTTTCTTCTTCTAAAGCTTTCCAGAGTGATATCTTTTCTTCATTTGAAAATCATTTCAATTTTTTATCAATATCTTCCTCTGATATGTGTCCATTTAATAAAATCTCTATAAATTCTGATGGATTAAATTTAGATTCTGATACTTGTGATTTATTAAGACTACTCATAAGAATTGATAAAAAAATAATATATATCCATAAATAGAATATATATTATTTTACTTTTGTCAATATTTGTATTGTTGCAGAATCAAGTTTACAT
>CAMZKR010000139.1 GCA_947311335.1 uncultured bacterium | reverse complement strand
CAGCGACTATCGTCTAACAAACAACTATGCGCAAATATTTTTTTCCACGAGTTCGCTCAGCTCTCTCGTTTAAAAAAAGACTTCGCATGAGTTGCGAACATTATACGACATATTTAAAAATTCTTTTTTTAAGAATTTTATAAAAAAGGGGGTAAAAATAAGAGCAAAAAGTCCATAGGACTTTTTGAAAAAAATAGATATATTTATTCGTAGATTTTTAGTTTTTAAGTTAGTATTATGAAAAAATATATAATTTCAGGTTTATTATTAGTTTTATTGAGTTGATGTTCAATTGATTATAATAACGAAAAAGATAAAAAAATACAAAATTTAAAAGAACAAGTATTGGAATTAAATAAGGATAAGGAAAATGAATTATTTAATAAAAAACAAAAATGTGCTAATTATAAAAATAATATTCAAAATAAAATAAATTGAGATTTAATGGAAATATTTTTTAGTCCAATAATTAATAGTTGTATTTATTCTTATGAGTCGGATAAAAAATTATGAATTATAGATTACCTAAGTAATGAAGAAATATATAAAGTAATAAAATGAAAGAATAAAGCTGAATGTGTTTGATTTAATGAAAAAGATATACCAAATTATGTAGATTGATTTTCAAAATCAGAAGTATTCTGTTTTAATAGATTTAATAGTAAGATTTTAGAATTAAAATGAAAATAATTAAATTTAATAAAAAATTATGCCAAAAAATCAAAAAATAGAAGTAATGTGATCTGAAATAAGTATTTTAAAGATCAAGGAAGAAGATTATATTAGTATAACTGATATGATTAAATCAAAAGACGGAGATTTTTTTATTTCTGATTGGCTTAGAAATAGGAATACTGTTGAATTTCTTGGAATATGGGAAGAAATATATAATCCAAATTTTAACTATGGCGAATATGCCATAATTAAAAGTAAGGCTTGATTAAATAATTATAAAATTAGTGTGAAAGAATGGTCAAAAAAGACAAATGCTATCTGAGTAATTGCAAAATCTGGTCGTTATTGATGAACTTATGCTCACAAAGATATAGCATTTGAATTTTGAATGTGGATTAGTCCAAAATTTAAAATTTATCTTATTAAGGAATTTCAAAGATTAAAGCAAGAAGAATTAAAAACTATAGATTGGAGTGCAAAAAGATTTTTAACAAAAATAAATTATAAAATCCATACTGATGCAATAAAAGAAAATCTTGTACCAAAAATACTTAGAAAAAATGAAATAAATTTTGTTTATTCAAATGAAGCTGATATTTTAAATAAAGCATTATTTTGAAAAACAGCAAAAGAGTGGAGAGATGAGAATCCAGATAAAAAATGAAATATTAGAGATTATTCTAATATTGAACAATTAATAATTCTTGCAAATATAGAGAGTATGAATGCAGAATTTATCAAAATGTGAATTAAACAAGCTGAAAGATTAGAAAGTCTAAATAAAACAGCAATTACACAAATGAAATCCTTATTAAGCATGGATATAGCTAAAAAATTACCGAATAATTTGAAAGCAACGTAAGTTTGTACTTTTTCCAAAAGCACTTTTACCCCCCTTTTATAAAATAAGGACTTTTATACATTTTAATAAAAAAAATTTTTAAATACGTTCTCCCTTTGGTCGAACCACATTGCATTTTACTCGTACCTCGCAAGGTCATATAACACAGTATATGTGCTTCGCTCCTGCCGTAGCTCTCCTATATTTTGTTCCACTGCGTTACACAAAAGATTGTATATCGTAAACGTTATCTAAAATCACTGTTAATATACTTTCTTCAATATAAATCTTATATAACAAATATATTTGTTATTTTTACTATTATTATATAATTAATAATATATTATTAATTATATAATAATAGTAAATGCAAAAATTATTTAAAAAATACAAAATTGAACTATCTCCAAAAGAACTAAAAAAGTTTGAATTTTTCTTAGAAATCTTTAAAGAAAAAAACTCTCATATAAACTTGTCAGCCATTAGAGAAGATAAAGAAATTATAGAAAAACATTTTATTGATTCTATAATGTTAAATGTATTTTTAGAATTAAAATGAAATATAGCAGATTTAGGAACGGGATGATGATTTCCTTTAATTCCTCTTGCTATAGTTAATAAAAATTTACAATTTACTTGAATAGATTCGGTTTGAAAAAAAATAAAAGCGATAGATAGTTTTATAAAAGATCTAAAATTAAAAAATGTAAAAACTATAAATTCAAGAGCAGAAGATTTATGACAAAATTTAAAATATAGAGAAAGTTTTGATTTCATTACATCAAGAGCTGTTTCATATTTTCCTACTTTATTAGAATATACTTTACCTTTAATAAAGATGTGATGAATATTTGTAGCTTATAAACTAGATAATAAAAATAAAATAAACTCTAAAGGAAAAAAGTATGACCTAAACCAAGAATTGAAATCCGCAAAAAAAGCATTGACAAAACTTTGATGAAAAATATTGAAAATAAAGAACTATAATCTTGCTCAACAAAATAGAACAATAGTATTAATTGAGAAAATAAAAAAAACTCACTTAAGGTATCCAAGAAGAGTAGGAGAACCATTTAATAAACCTATAAAATAAAGAAATTTTGATAATTACATATTATAGCTAAAATATAATAAATATGTAATATGAAACTTTAAAATTATGTTATCGTTTAAAAAACTCAAACAAGCAATAACTTTAGCTAAAAAATATCACAAATGACAAAAAAGAAAAGATGGTACAGAATATATAAATCATCCTATTGCTGTTATGAAATTATTAAAAAAATACAATTTCCCAGAAGATATGCTTGTTGCTGCTGTTTTACATGATATATGTGAAGATACAAAAATAAGTAGTTTAGATATAAATAAAATATTTTGAACAAGAGTTTGATTTGCTGTAAATGCTTTATCAAAAAATAAAAAACCAAAGAATAATACAAAATTAAAAAAAGATTATGAAAAGAAAATAAAACAAAGAAAAATAAGTAATTTAGAAAATTATGATAATCTTGAAGAATATAAGGATTATAGGTTTCATTTATATTTAAATAGATTATATACTTGAATTATGGCTGAACCTTGGATCTTTTTTATAAAGATATCTGATCAAATACATAATTTGTCTGATATGACTCCTTTTCTAAAAGAAAAAAAAATAAGAAAGATAAGAGAGGTTGAAAACTATTTTATACCAATATATAAAAAATCGAAAACAGTATTTGATATGGATATTAAAACTACTAAACAATATAATCTATTTATAAATTTATTATTAAATAAAATAAAAGAAGCTAAAACTAATATATAATTTAAAAAAAATTTAACTATGAAAATATCAAAATCAGATATTTTAAGTGTTAATGACTTAGTAAAACATTTAGAAGAATTTAGAAAAGAAATAGTAAATATTGACTATATTCATAACAAAAAAGATTTTTTTGCTGTTATGAGAAATTTAAGGAGATATTTAGTATTAGTTGAAAATAAAAATGAGAAATTATATGATACTTTTCTTCATAGTAAATATTATAAATTTTATCAAGATTTTTTACAAATGCAAATATGTACTATTTAAGAACAGTTGAATCTGTGCAATCCGTATCAATTATGACAAAATGAATTCATAACTTTAATAGTTTTTCTGAATTATTAGACAAAGATATTATAAGAGAAAGCTTTGAAAGAAAAGATAAAGAAATAGAATCATTAGATTTTTCAAATGCTAAAACTCTTGTAGCTGTTGGTTCATGACCATTACCTGAAACATTATTATATATATATGAAAATACAAATATAAAAAATATTATTTGAGTAGATAATAACCATGAAGCTGTTTTTATGTCATGAGAAATGATTAATTGATTAAATTTAGATAAAATAACATTTCATCAATGAGATTGAGTTGATTATGATTATAAAAATGCTGATATAATTTATTTACCACTTTTTACTTACCCAAAAGATAAAATATTGGATAGAATTGTCGAAACTTGAAAAAATTCTGTTCAAATACTTCTTTGTAATCCAAAATGATTATGAAATCTATTATTTAAATGAGTTAATAATATAAATAGTAGATTGAAAATAACATATAGAAATGATGTATTTTCTTTATCTACTGCTCAAGAAGTTATAAAACTATGAAAATACGATTTTTAAAAAATTAAAAAAACTCGAACAAAAATGATTTACCTAATACCAACTGATACATGTTTTTGAATAGCTTGTTCTATAAATGAAACAAAATCTTATGAAAAAATATATAAAATAAAAAAAAGAAACTATGAAAAGGCTCTTGCAATTATGGTTTATGATTTTAATTGGTTAAAAGAAAATACAAGTTTAACTAAAAAACAAATTAATTTTCTTAAAAACTATAAAAAACCTTTTACTGTTTTAACTAATTCTAATAGTATTTCCCTTTGGTTAAATTATGAAAATGAAAATGGTATATGATTCCAAAATAGAAATATTTATAAAAAGATTGCTCTAAGAGTTGCTCATAATGATTCTCAAAAAAAACTAATCAAAAAATTATGACCTATATTTTTAACAAGTGCTAATAATTCATGAAAAAAAGAAATATATGATATAAATAAACTTAAAGAAACTTTTAGTTACTATCTTGATAAGAAAATAGTTAAGATTTTAAATTGAAAAATATGAAGAAATAAAACATCTAATATATTTGAATTTATATGAGATAATTTAGATTTAAAATATTTAAGAAAAAATTAAATTTTCAACTTCCTTCAAAAATAAAATATTTCTAATCATTTTTTTAATTTTCAATAATTTGGTAATAAAATAATAAAATCTTCTTTTGCATATAATTTTTCTTTAGAACTATATCATATTAATTCTCAAGTTTTTATTTCTTTAAAATTATAAATTCATTTAACAAATTTAAAATTTCAAGTTTTTGTTGTTTTTATTTTATACATTTCAATTAATTCTAATTTATTTTTATTTTTTATATTTCATTTTTTTATTAATCAAAATTCTTTTAATAAATTAATTGATGAATTAAACCCAACTTCAGAAGCTTTACTATAATTATGGTTTCAACATTCTATAGTAAATGCTGTTTTTCATAAATTATGTGCATAAGAGTCCGTGTCTCAAGAAATTATATCTCAAGCTATTTTCCCCCATCATATAACGATTTTTCAATTATATATATTACTTGCTATTTTTATTTCATTTCAAACATTCTCAGCAAACATAAATGGTACTGATTTTGAACTTACAGAATGTATATCAAAAAGTATATCAACTTCTTTTATAATTTCTGATAATTTTTTCACTCTTTTTATTTCATATTCTTTAGAATCATTATTTAAATATTTTTCTTTAAAAAGTCTATTTAAATTATATTTTATTTCTCTCTGTCAAACTAAGATTGCTCATTCATTACATAAAACTAAAATTAATTTTCAACTTAATAATTTTAACTTTCATGATTCTATTTTTTTAATTAATTTTTTTATTATATTAACTCAAGCTATTTCATTTCAATGTATTCATCAAAATATTCATATAGTCTTTCATTTCTTTTTTGTATCAAATACATATGTATTTGAATAATTTTTATATTTTATATATTTCATAATTATTTACTTTAAATTAATAAATATTAGTTACTAAGTAATAATTTAAATAAAAAAACTATAACAAATTTATTATTTTATCAATTTTGCTATTTTATTACTTATAAAATAACGATATTTTGAATTTAATGGTCAATTTTCTTCTAAGGATTTTCTAAAATCTCATTCTGGCTCTATTATTTCATATTCCATTAAAACCTCATTTATCTTTTGTACAATTGAATTTGAAGTAACTGAAACTATTGGTTTTCAATTTAAATATTTTGTCATTTTAAACATAAGATATTTTCAAAATCCATATTGACGAAATTCTGGATCAATCCATAAAGTGCCTCTTTCAAAAATATCTTGCTCTTTAAATTTATAACTAAAATTAAATATAAATCCAATTATTTTAGATCATTTTGTTAAAAAAATTATTCAATTATGAGCATTTTCTATATAAATTCTATTATTATGGCTCTCTAAATTATCTTCTTCTTTTGTTGCTTTTTGAATTAGATTTAATTCCTTTTTTGTTAAAATAAATTTAATTTCTGATTTAAATCATTCTTTAATTAAATATTTTTCTTTTTTGGTAATATACTCTTCTATTTGAAGATTATTATCTCATAAATATATTGTTTTCATTTATTTATTATTTTAAATATTATTTTTATAATTTTCTTTATAGTATATTTTTTTAAATTTAATTTTTAGTAATTAAAAAACTCCCTTAAGTTTTCCTTAAGAAAGTTTTTTATTTATTATTTTTTTAAATACAAAAACTATACAAAAAGAAATATTTTTTGTATGGTCTTCTAATACTTAATAATAAATAAACAAACATAATTTTATAAATATTATTAAAATTAATTAAATTATAAAAAATATAATTTAATTAGCAACTTTTTTTCTAAATTCTTTTTCTCTATAAAAGAAAATGTAATAAAGAGCGGGTATAATAAAAAGAGTCATAAAACTTCAAACAAATAAACCAAAAATTATAGTATAACCAAGTCATCACCAAAATGCATCTTGCATAGCAAGTGGTAATACTCAAAATATAGTGGTTAATGTTGTTACAATAATTGGTTGCAATCTACTTTTTCAAGCAAGTACTATAGCATCAATCTTTTCTTTTTTTAAATTTTCTAAATTTAATTTATTTTCTCTTTTAGATAATTCTTTATTTATTCTATCAACAAGTATAATAGCATCATTTACAACAACTCAAGTAAGTGCTATAAATCATATAGCAAATGGCATAGAATATGGGTATCAAGTAAAATATAATCAAAAATTTACTCATATAAAAGCAAGTACAACACTATAAAGTATAACAAGTGGCTGCATATAAGAATTAAACTGGAATACTAATATAGAAAATATCAAAAAAAGTGAGATAAAAAATGATTTTACTGTAGAAATTATAAGTTCACTATTTTCTTTACTTTCTCATCAAGTGGAAAATGATATTCATTCAGGAAAATTATAATTTTCTGCAAACTTAATAAATCTTGGTTGAATTTCTGTTGGTAATACTCATGTTTCTAAATCAGCTTCAATAGAAATAATAATTTTTGAATCTTCTCTATTAATAGCTGATAAAGATTTATCAAAACTATAATCAACAAAATCTCAAATTCTTATTTTTCAAACTTTAGTATTTATTATAAGATTATTTATATCATTAGGAGTTAAATTTTTATCAAAATTATCTACTTTTAAAACAATATTATTATCTTCATATGTAGATTTTATACTTCATGCTTTTACTCAAAAAGTATAACCATATAACTCAAATAAAATATCATTTGGATTTAATCCTATAGAATCAAGTTTATCTTTATTAAATCTAAAAACAAATTGACCAGGATTATCTGTTGATGTACTTCATATATTTTTTGTTCATTTAATAGTTTTTAAATATTTTTCAAAATCATATGCTACTTTCTTTAAACTATCAATTTTTTTATTATCTATTGCTATAAGCTTTACTCAAATAGGCTTAACTGTTGGTGGTCAATCTTTTAAAATAGATACTTCTACTTTTAATCAATCGGATTTAAATTTATTAATATCTTTAGTAATTAATTTTTCTATTTGAAAAACACTTTTCATTCACTTATCTTGTCTTTCAAGATTATTTATAAGTTCTACATAAACATTTATATTATTTCATAAAATAGTAGAATAAAATACTTTCATTTCAGGATATTTTGATATATATTTATCTATTTTATTTAAATATTTTTTTAAGACCTCTTCATCTGTTCATGTTTTAGATTTTAGTGTAATATTAATAATTGAATTATCTGTACTTGGAAAGATAGTAAAACCTATTTTTGGTGATAAAACTAAAAAAGTAAATATAAGTAATATAATAGGAATAAAAATAGAAAATAATCTATTTTTTTTACTTCAAAGAAATCTTTTTAATGTAGATGAATATTTTTCTGATAATTTTTTTAATAATCTATGTCTAAGAGAAATATTTTTACTATTTATTATTTTTTTTCAATTTCTATTTACTTTTAATAACTCTTTTTCTTCAATATTCATATGTTCTTCTAATTTTCTATCTTCTAAATATAAATTAGTTTTTTTAGAAAATTTAAGAAAAAGAGCAGCAGAAACAGTAAGTGAAAGTATTAAAGCAGCTGAAAGTGTAGAAAAAACAGTTATAGGAATATATGATAAGAATTTTCATGTAATACCTGGTAAAAACATAAGTGGTAAAAATGCAACAAGTGTTGTCATAGTTCAACTTATAAGTGGTGATTTTAAATCTTTTATTGATAATAAAATAGCATTTTTTCTTGAATATCCTGTTCTTTGCCTTTCACTAGCTCCCTCAATAATTACTATTATAGTATCTATTGCTATTCATAGTGTTAAAACTAATGAAAAATTTGTAAGAAAATTTAAACTAAGTCATATAATATCAAGGACTATAAATGTTACTAAAAAAGATAATGGTAACAAAAAAGATGCTATTAATGATTCTCTAAATCAAATAAAAATAAGTATTGTTATAAAAACAAGTATTATTGTTGTAAATCATGTATTTGATAAATTTTTATAATCTTCAATAATAAGTTCTGACATATCTTTTGTATATTTTATTTCTATTCATTTCATACTTGGAGTATTTTTTATATATTCTTCAAGTAATTTTTTAGCATTATCCGAAACATCAAATACATTACTTCATTCTGATTTATTAAAAACTACAGAAGTATAATTATATCAAACCTTATTATAAAATCACAAAGATTTAATTTCTTTTTTAGGATATTCTTTTTTTATTTTTGCTATATCAGATAATTTTATTTTTGATCAAGCAATATCTCTAATCGTTAATTTTTTTAATTCTTCAATACTTGTTAATTCTCAAGAAAATCTAAAATCATAGTTTAAATCTCAAATAGTATAATTTCATAAAGGTGTATTTTTATTATATGCCCTAATTAGATTAGCTATAGCATTTAAACTTAAACCAAGATTCTCAAGTTTTTCTTTTGATATTAAAACTTTTATTTCATAATTATCTACTCATCATCATCAAGTATTAGACCATTTAAATGAACTAAGTCATCATACATCAATTGAAACTATTCAAGCTCTTCATTCTAAAGCACTTTGAATTTTTCTTGCTTCAGTTTTTAAATAAAAATTAGAAAATTTATTTTTATCTCAATAAATCAAAACTTCAAACATAAGTTCATTTTTTGAACTAATTTCTTCCACAATAGAATCCTGAGCATCTTCTGGAAAAGAAATAGTATCAATTTTATCTTTTATATCTGTCATTACATCTCTTGAATTCACTCAATTATATAATTCAACGATAACTGAGGAAGCTCAAACAGAAGAAGTTGATGTTATTTTCTTTATTCATTTTATATCTTTTATTTCTTTTTCTACTTTTTCAGTAATTAAAGAATCTATATCTACAGGATTAACTCAAAGGTATGATGTAAATATCGATATAAGTCAAAATTTTATATCAGGACTAGATTCTTTTGGAATAGTAAATAGAGAAAATATTCAGGATATAAGAATAAGAAATATTAGTAAAAAGGATATTTTGTAATTTTTTACCCAGAAAGCAAAAAATCATTTTGTTAAATTTTTCATATATTTATTTTTTTACTACAATATTAAATTTCTCTTCATCATAATTTGTAATATCATTTAAAATTATATTAAGTGATGTACATTCTTTTTCCAAAAGTGTTATACATCATCTAATTTCTATTTTATCATTTTGTATTTCTCAAAAATTAAGTTGAACATTTTTAATTTTTCAATCTTTTAATACATTAACATATCAAATATTATCTTTAACTATTTGAACAATATTTATAGGTAAAAAATATTTTTCTGTTTTAATTGGAATTTCTATTTCTAATAAATCTCCTATTAAATTAAATCAATTATTAAAATTTATTATAGCTGGATATTTGAAATTATTATCAGCAATATTTGATATAGAATAAATACTTCAAGTATATATCTTTCAATCATTTTTTCAGTAAATATTTTTTCAAATATTTACAAGTGAAAGTTCTTTTTTATCAAAATATATTTTAACTTCTGGTATTTTGTTATTAATTATTGAAAAAACTTTTGTTCATTGATTTACTTCTTGCCCATTATCAATATATACTCCATTTATAACTCAAGAAATTGGTGATTTAATAATAAGTTTAGAGACTTGTTTTAACGCTTCATTATAAGATATTTTTGCTAAATCGATTGAATTATTCAAATTCTTTAAAGCAACTACTCTAGTTTTTTTAGCATTTTCTAAATTATTATTTACTATTTTAATTTGAGATTTTAAGCTAGTAATTTTATCTTTATAGTTTATAACTGTTTTATTATAGGATACATCTGCTCACAAATTTCATAAACTAAAAGTTTTTTCTAGTATTTGCTTATCTTGTTTTAATAAATCTATTTGTTTTTTTGTTGATTCTTCTGATGTCTCATATGTTTTTAAAAATGTTGAAGTTCCATTATTATAAGCAACAAATCAAGTATAATTTCAAGAAAAAGTTACTTGATATAAATTTATATTTCAAATATAAGCAGATATTTCTGCTTTTCAAAGTACTCAATAACTTTCAATTGAATTATTTAAAGTTTCTTCTAAAGAATTTAAAAGAAACTTTAATTTATCATATCCAAAATTTATTATATCTAAATTTTTTAATATATTTTCTTTACTTATATAATTTAAATCTATAGAATTAAATTTATTTTCTTTATATGTTATTAAACTTTTTAATGCTTCAAATGAAATTTGCTTTTGAGTTTTATCTTTTGTTCATAAAAAATCCCTTATTTCTTTTGCTTCATCTTTATAATTATCAGTAACTCAAAGTAATTTATCACTGAAATCTATTACATCATTCATCATTATTAAAAGAGTGTTTTGTTCTTTATTTAATGATAATTTATAACCATTTATAACCTGTTTATCTGCTATAAGTTTAGAATTATAATCAAGTGTTAGTTTTTCTATTGTATTTTGAAGTTTTTCTATATCTAAATATGATTTTGAATCTTTATTTTTTATATTTGAATTATCTAAATTACTCTGTGTTTGTCTTAATGTTTCTATTTTATCATTTTCTAAAGCTAATAAATTATTTTTTAAATTATCTAAATTTATTTCTAAATCAAAAACTTGTTTATCTAAAGTTATTTTAGTTGATTCATAATTTATTTTTGTCATTTCTAAAGTATTAGCTCATTTTTGAAGATTTAAATTATAACTTCAAATATTATCTTCTAAATAAGCTAATATTTGTCATTTTTTTACATTTTGTCATTCTTTTACATCTACTCTAGAAACTCTTCAAATAGCGTTTGAAGATAATATTATATTTTGTGAAGACTCTATTATTCAACTCTTTTTTAAAATATAATCTCTAGGTAAATCAGTAATATTGGATGTTTTTATATAAAAATCCTGTTTCTTTATTTCTTCTTTCCCTTCATCTAAAACTCCTTTAGAACAAGATATAATAGATAATGAAATGAAAATTAAAAGTAATATATTTATTTTTCTCATATAAATTTTTTATTAATTATTTATAAACTTTTTTAAAGCTAACATATCATCATTTTTTACAAGTCAAATATATTTATTTTTGTTCAATTAAAAAATTATTTTAAGTTTTTTCTTTACTTAAATTTTCTCTTGCTTTTTCTATATTAAAATACATTCCAGAATCTCCCATAATTCATTTTTGTTCTAATAATGCTTTAAAATCTTCTGGATCTATATTTCAAGAAAAAGGTCATATCAAACTTGATTTTTTTAAAAGACTATCTTTAGGATTTATTTCTCAATAAATCATTTTATTTAAAAAATCTATTAGATTTTCTTGCCATTTTGTAGGATTATATTCTGAGTCTGCTTCTCCAAAATTACCATTTACTATATCTATTCTTTTAGGGTTTATTTTAAGTCATGGAATAATCAAAGAGTTTAGTTTCATCTCTGCTATAAGTTTATCTGTAAAGTTTTGCGGGATTATATCAAAACAAGTGTTGTGAAGAAATTTTAGGATTTCTCTTTTTTCATTATCTTTTTCATTTATAGATTTTTTATAAGAAAGTACTTTAGATTGTAACATCTTTTTATATTTTTCATAAGCTCGTTTTAACTCTTTTTCATATAAATTTAATCTTTTTATTATATTATTTAATAAAGTAGATTTTATTTCTTTTTTATCATTT
>CAMZKR010000138.1 GCA_947311335.1 uncultured bacterium | reverse complement strand
TTTTTTATACTTTAAAAAACTTAACTTATTAAAAATAAATATGGAAAAGACAGTATTAATAACTGGTTGAACTGGATACATTGGTTCTCATACTACAGTTTTATTTTTAGAAAGATGATACAAGGTAATAATAGTAGATAACTTGTCTAATTCTAAAAAAGAAATACTTGAAAAAATAAAAAAAATAACAGGAAAATCAGTAAAATTTTATCATATTGATTTAAAAGATAAGAATAGACTAAAAGAAGTTTTTGAATTAAATATAATAGATTTAGTTATTCATTTTGCTTGATACAAAAGTGTATGAGAAAGTACTAAAAAACCTTTTTTATATTATCAAAATAATATAATTTGAAGTTTAAATTTATTTGAATTAATGGAAAAATATTATATAAAAAATATTATATTTTCTTCAAGTGCAACTGTTTATGAACAAAATGAAAAATCTCCATTAAATGAAAAACAAAAATTATGAACTATAAATCCTTATTGAACTACAAAACTTATTATAGAAAATATATTAAAAGATTTAGCTTATCATAAATGATTTAAAGCAATTTGTCTTAGATACTTTAATCCTGTATGAGCACATAAATCAAGTCTTATTTGAGAAAATCCAGAATGAATTCCAAATAATTTATTACCTTATATAATGAAAGTTGTAAATTCAGAATTAAAAGAATTAAATATATTTTGAAATAACTATAATACACAAGATGGTACTTGAATAAGAGACTATATACATATTATTGATTTAGTTGATGGGCATTTTAAAGCTTATGATTATTTAAAAAGAAATAAAAAAGATTGATTTTTTGATATAATAAATTTATGAACATGATTTTGAACAAGTGTTCTTGAAGTAGTAAATTATACAAAAGAAATTACATGAAAAGAAATACCATATAAAATAGTAGAAAAAAGAGAATGAGATTTAGCAAAAATATATTGTGATCCAACAAAAGCACTTATTAAACTTAACTGGAAAGCTAAATATAACATAAAAGAGGCTATAAAAGATAGCTATGACTATATAAGATTGAAAGATAAATTTTAAAGTAAGGCTAGTTTTTTGCCTATTATTTTTTAAAATCATCCAGAATACTGGTGTAGTCATCCCAAATACTTTTTCAATCATTAAAAGATAATTTATTTGATTGTTTATTTTTTGGTTTTTCCTTTTTTAATTCTTTTTTATTATAACTATTTTTAATATTAGTATTAATAAATGAATTTTCTCCATTCTTTTTATTTAGTATTTCTCTAAAACTTTCTTTTTTTCTTTTTTTATTTTCTTCTTTTTTATATCTTTTTTTAGCTAATTCTTTAATATATTTTTTATCTCAAAGAAAAACTTTAATACAATCATGAAATCAAGTGCTTTTTATAATCTTTTCTATAGATATTCTCTTCTTTATTATAATAAATATGAAAACTATAAATAATGGGGGTATAGCTATACAAAAAGTAATTATTATAACAAAACTAACTAATGTTAGTATTAATTTTTCTTTACATTTTTGTTTTTTATTTGGAATCAACATATTTATTTACTTGAAATATTTATAAGTGGTATAGCTCATCATTCTCCTCACATATAATAAGTTGGATATCATCAATTCCATTTTCCTATTGCTTTAAGTTCATTTTCAAGTTTTTTATAATCAAGTACATCTTTAGAAATTTCTTGTTTTATAAGTTTATTATAATTTTCTATTCATTCTCATTCTAAAATTTTTGCTTTCTTTTCTCATTCAGCCTCTTTTATCCTAGCTTCTGCTGTTGCTTCTGCTTGTTTAACTTTTTGTTGAGCCTGTATGGCTATTCTATCTAATTCATAACTTTCTTTTTCTTTTTTTTGTTCTGCTATTTGTTTTTCTTCTATCGACCTTTTAAACTCTGGATTAAAGTCAAAATTTGTTAAACTAACTCATTCTAAGATTATACCATCTTTTAAAAATTCTTCTTTTAATTCTGCTTCTACATTTGCTTTTATTTCTTCTCTATTTGTTAAAATCTCAGCTACTTTAAATTTAGCTGTATGAGTTTTTATGCTATCAATTACTCTAGGAACAATTTTTTTAGACTCATAATCAAGTCAAACAGTTTGATAAATTTTAGCTACATTACTTTTGTCTAAACTATATGTAACTATAGTATCAACATAAACATCTTGTAAATCACTGGAAGCACTTTCAAGTCTAGCTCTTGAATATTTAATATCTGGATATTTTTGTGGATGATCAGTAAAAAGAATTTTTTGAGTTCTAACATCCATCATAACAATACTTTCAATAAGAGGAATTCTAAAATGTATTCATTCTGACAATACATCTTTTTTTACTCATCAAAACTTTGAAAAAACAACTCATCTATTTCAAGCATTTATTACTACTAAAGGGTTTAGTAATGAAACAGCAAAAATAACGATAAGTAATATAGATATATATTTTATAGGTTTAACTATCCCATTATTTAATGTATTTATTATTTTTGACATATGTTTTTAAATTAAAATATAAAATTATTTTTATTTGTAATAAACTAAATTTGCTATTCTATCATTTTAAATTTCTATCCTCTCAAATAGATTACTTCATTTCTCTTTTATTTCAAATATAGTTTTTTCTTTTCTTAAAGCTTCTAATTCTCAGTTTTTAAGTCTTTTTTTATAATTTTCAAGTCATAATTTTCCAAATAATTCAATCATTTTTTCTGGAAAAAATACATACAAATTAAGTGCAACTTGCCTTAATCATTCAGCTATTGTATAAAGAATTTCTCTTGTTTTTTCTTCATCTTCTTTAATAGTTTTCCAAGGTTCTTTTTCTGTTGTATAATTATTTATTAAATCTAAAAATTTAAAGTTTAAATCTAAAGAATTTTTTAAATTATAATTTTTAATTTCTCTATCAAAATTTTTAATTAAAAGGTCTATACTTCATTTTATACTTCAATCAAAATTTATTATTTTTTCTTCTCAATTTTTAAATTGTTTTCATAAAGAAGATACTTCAAAATCTAATCATCTAAAAATTCATAAATTTTCTGTTAATATTTCTCATTCTAACTTTCCTTTTTCTTCTTCTAATTTCAAACTTAAAACAACTACCCTATTTACTAAATTTCCAAGATTATTAGCAAGTTTTGCATTATAAGTAAGTATTGCTTGGTGTTGGTCAAAATCTCCATCTTGTCCTATATTAAAACTAGAAAGTAAGTATAAAGTCAGTAAATCTTTAGAATATTTTTTACTAAATTCTACTGGATCTATAACATTTCAAAGAGATTTAGAAATCTTCTGTCAATCTACTGTAAAAAATCAAGTTGTTAGTATGTTTTTAGGAAGTTCATATCAAGCTGATTTTAGCATTGCTGGCCAGAAGACACCATGAAATCTAATAATATCTTTTCAAACTATATGTAAATTAGCTGGCCAAAAGTATTCATCTCAGTTTTGACAAACTGTTATATAATTAAAAAGTGCATCATACCAAACATATGTTACTTGAGTTTCATCAAAAGAAAGTTTTATACCAAATTTATTTGTTTCTCTTGAAATAGAAAAATCCTCAAGTCCTCTTTTTACAAATGCCTTAACTTCATTAAATCTATCTGATGGTATTATAAACTCTGGATTCTTTTCATAAAATTCTTCTAAAAATCTTTGATATTTAGAAAGACGAAAAAAGTAATTTTTTTCTTTTATTTTATCAGGCTCTTTTAGATGATCAGGACAAACTTTTATTATATTATCATTAACTTTTACTTTTGGAGAAATAGGAAAAGTTATATTTTGCTCTTTATTTAAATAAACTAAATCTTCATCTTTTTTAAAAGCTTCACATCAAACACAATATAATCATTCGTACTCACCTTCATAAATATCTCCATTATCAAAAGATTTTTGCAGTACTTCCCTAACAAGTTTATGATGTCTCTTTTCAGTTGTTCTTATAAAATCTGTATATTTTATACCAAGTCCATCCCATACTGCTTTATGTTTATCTGCCATCATATCAAGATAATCTTCTATCTTCATTTTAGCTTCTTTTGCTTTAATTAAAGCTTTTTGGCTGTTTTCATCTACTCAAGTAGAAAATTTAACTTTTTTTCAGCTTATTTTTTGATATCTAGCTATGGTATCAGCTATTATAGAACTATAAGCATGACCTATATGAGGTATACCATTTGTATAATAAATTGGAGTTGTTACAAAAAATTTATTTTCTTTCTGTGACATATAATTTTTGTTTTAAATTCTATCTAAACAAAATATACTTAAATAACTTTTATTTTCAAATTTGAATTAATGAAAATTTAAAGAAATTTTTATAATTTCTTTCAGCAATTTTTGCAATAATGAGAATCTATTGTATTTATAGTTGTACAATGTTTGCATTTTAATTTCTTTTTTGAAAGATTTATTATACTTGTTGCATCTAAAAATATTAAAATTATAACTGATCATATAATAGATACTAAAATTGGTCACATAACCATTAACATCCCAGCTAAAAATCTTCATAATAAAGTTTGGGGGAACATTCAAGCATCTCAAGATGTTGTTAATGCATATATTCACCACCATAAAGTCTTTGGTAAAGATGAAAATACTTCTTTGTTTCACCATGTGTTTTCAAGTATATAAAGAGATGATGTAAAAAGAATTAAAATTAAAAATATTATAAAAATTCAAGTAGTTAATTCTGTTTTATGTCTATTTATTCATTTTATCATTCTAAGTGTTATAGGGATTTTCTCTAGTAATTCTATAACTCTAAAAATTCTAAAGATTCTAAAAAGAACAAATAATCAATATACTCAAGGTCAATTAATAATTAAAAGTATAAAAAATGGTAAAAATGAAAGTAAATCAAATATATTTAAAACTTTAAAAGGAAATCAATATCTATGACTAGAGTTTATCCATCTATAAATATATTCTACAAAAAATATTATAGATATTGTTAAATCTATAATAAAAAGTAGAATGAAATATTTTTTATTTATTTCAGGAACTGTACTAATAAAAGCTATGAATACAGATAAAATAATCAATCAAATTATAAATAAATTTGCATAAATTCCCTTTTTTTTATTTGTTTTCTCAAATACTGTATTTTTATCTTCATCTGGGATTTTATATTTTATATTTACAATATCTTTCATTTTCTTTTATTTGATGTTAATATTCTACTTACCTTTTTCTTAACTATTGTATTTATAAATTTTTTAGTTCCACATTTATAACAATAATTGGCATCTTCTCTATTTATAGTTTTACATTTATTACAAACTTTTTCTATTCTAGCTTTATGTAATTCAACTACATCCATAAAAACAAGGATTGTAATGGAAGAAGTAACAGCTAATAGTAATGGTCATAAAAACACTATAATTGCTCAAAAAAATCTTCATAATATTGTTATTGGATAAATATCTCAATAACCTACTGTTGTCATTGTTACTATTCCCCACCACAAAGATTCAGGAATAGAAGAAAACTTTGGGTTTACTAAATGTTCTACATGGTAGACAAATGTAGAATCTATTATAAGTACAGTTAAAAATAAAAATAAAACTGCTTTATATTCTCTATGATATTCTTTTATTGTTCTAATAAATCATATAGTTATAGGAGAATGAGAATTAAATTCAAGTAATCTAAGTACTCTAATAATTCTAATGATTTTTATTGTATCTAATGAAGTAAAAGATTTTATAGATATTCATATAAAAAATGGCATAAAGGAAAGCAAATCTATTATATTTAGTGGTTTTAAAATGAATTTGATTTTCTTTTTAGCTCTTAAAAAACGATAAAAATATTCAAGTAAAAATACTGAAGATATAAAAAAATCTAATAAAAATATTTCTTTCCAATAAATAATATAATTATTTCATATTGTTTCAACAAAAATCATTCAAACAGAAATAATTACTAAGAAAGCTATAATACTTGATAAAAATACCCCTATTTTACTATCTGGGTTTTCTAATATATTTTCATATTTTTTTCTATTTTTGTTAACAACAAATCTATGTTGGCTTTTTTCTAAAAGTCTTAAAAACATTTTTTTTATTTAAAATAAATACTTATTATTATTTTGAGGAATCGTTAAGTATTTATATTTTAACACTTTTTTTTTATTTTCTCAAAGCTTTTATTCTTTTAAGTACTGTAGGATGAGAATAATAGAAAAACTCATATGCTTTATGGGGTCTTAAATTACTTAAATTATTAATTGAAAGTTTTTTAAGAGAATTTATAAGTTTATCTGATTTATAATAATCTTTTGCAAATTTATCTGCTTCATATTCATTTTTTCTAGAAAGTATATTTGAAAAAAGTCCTAAAACTATAGAAATAGGAGTAAATAATATTCAAAATGCAATAATTCAAATATAAAAACTTGTCATGTTTACTCAAAGTGCATAAGAAACTTCTGGTATTCTTAAAGTTAAAGAAAGAATATAAAGCATAAACCCTGTTTGAATTATACTAAAAGCTAACATCTGTAGTGTATGTTTTTTCTTATAATGCCCTATTTCATGAGCAAGGACTGCTACCAATTCTTCTATTGTTAAATCTTTTACTAATGTATCATAAAGAACTATCCTTTTTTTAGAACCAAGTCATGAAAAGTAAGCATTTGCCTTACTACTTCTTTTACTACCATCTATTACAAATATATTATCTAATTTAAATCATACTTTTTTTGAAAAATTTTCTATTGCATTTCTTAATTCTCAATTTTCAAGTGGAGTTTGTTTATTAAAAAGTGGCACTATAAGAGTACTATAAAACATCATAAAAAATACTGAAAAACCTGTCATTATAAGCCATGCTAATAACCAGAAATTATCTCAAAATCTTGTATAAGTCCGAACTATTGCTGAAATTAAAATTCATCAAATAACAACTCAAAGTAAAAGTGATTTTAAAATATCTAAAAAAAATAATTTCTTTGTCATTTTATTAAATCAATATTTTTCTTCTATAATAAAATTTGAATAATAAGAAAAAGGTAAATTTATAATAGTTTGAATAAGCATAATTATTCAAAAGAATAATAAACTTAAAATTATTTCATTGTCACTATAAATTCTTATTAAATTATCTAAATATCCAAAACCTCAAAATATAATAACTATCATAATAACTACAAAACTAAAAGTACTTGTTATAATCTCAAATTTATGTTTTGTTTTTTCATATTTTTGTGATTTCTTATATTTTTTCTCATCATAAATTCATTCAAGTTCACTAGGTAATTTATTTGACCACTTTAAAGTATTTAGATAAGCAAGATATTTTGTTAAAATAAATTCAAATATGAGTAGTCAAAGTATAGTATAAAAAATAATTTGTGTTGTCATTTTTAGTATTTAAATATTAAATTTTTTTTATTATATCTATATAAATAAAATTCTCTAAAACTAAATATTAAAATATTTTGACTTTTTTAATTTTTTAGTGATTTTAGTAAAGATCTTATTAATCTTTAATTAAAAACTATGAATAAACAAAATTGAATAAATTTAGGTTGAATAGAATATAAAACACAAGAAAATAGCTGAGAATGAGATTTATGAAATGATACAAATAATGCTATAAATGATATATTATCAAAAAATGATATAGATGATATTTTTAACTTACAAATATTATCTTCTAAAGAATATATATTAGCACAATTTAGTTTTTTAAAAACTATATGAGAGTTTATAGATTTTTTGAAAAAAGATGATGAAAAATTAAAATCTATTAAAAAAGAATTTAAAAATATTTTATCTGATTTCTTATGAGAAGATTATCAAAAGATAATTGATTTCTTCATAAAAAATCCAATACAAGAAAATGGAAAAAATAGTAATTTTGAAAAAACTGTAAATAAAACAGCAAATGAAATAGATTTTGCTAAACTATCTTTTATTTCACCTATTATTGAAAAATTAAATAAAGAACTTATTAAATTTAAAGAAGAAAACTCACAAGATATGACTTTAAAGAATAATATTTCTGAAGTTGAAAGAATATTTAATAATTGTATATGAAAACTATCTAAAAGAATCTATAAAAAGAAAGATAATACAAAACCCGAAAATTTATTATATTCTTTAGAGAATAATTATGGAAATGAAGTTGATGATAAATGAAAGATTATAAAAACTTTTGAAAATTATACTTTTATTAGAGAATATTTAGATTCTATAACAAGACATGCTTGAATTATTCCTCTTTTAATTCAAAAATGAATGATTGAAAAATCAGGATTATTAAATAAAAATGAACATATAAAAACAATAAGACCTAAAAAGATTTTGTTACCATGAAATAATATAACAATTGAAAGGACTTGAAACAAAATAACAATAAAAGATTCTGAAACTCAAGATATATATAGCGTATCTAAAATAGAGAAAAAAGTTTATAATAGAAAAAATCCTTCTAATAAATGAATAGAATTATGAAAAGATATATGAGAATATAAAGAAGATATGATTATGCATGATGAATTATGGTATCATACTTTTTCTAAAGAAGTTCCTTTAGATTTCAATGATAGATTAATTCCTATTGATTCATGACTTTTAGAACATATCTGATTTAGATTACTTAATTGATTTTTCTTAAAACAAGAAAAAATACAAGAATTAAGAAATATGATAAATAATGAAAAACTAAATAATATAGATTTTAGTAAATTAAAATGAATATTTGCAAGTGTTGATGAAATTTATAAAAATCCAGATTTTAAGAAATTAATAAAAGAGAATAAAACACCTATAATTAAAATAACATCTGCTAAACCTGCTAGATGACCTGTAAAATTTGATATTGAGGTTATAACAAATGATAAAGAAAAATTGATTTGAAAGTATAAAATAATGGTAGCTTAAAAAATATAAATTAACTTAACTTATGAAATTTAATAGAAGAGAAATAATTAAAAAATGATTTACTTGAGCTATTGCTCTAGGTTTATCTCCAGAAACTGTTTTTGCTACTGAAAAAACAAGAGATAATATAGAAAATATAAGTTCTCTAAAATCAAAAATTAAATTATCTAAAAAAATAATCTGAGAAGAAGAATTAAATTATTTATTTTCTTTTTTTTGATTTGAAAATAATATAAATAAATTTATAAATAAAATATATCAAATACAAAAAAGATTTTGATTAAAAAAAGATTGAATAGTTTGATATGCAACACTAACTTTTATATATAAATTTTATTTAAATAAAGATTATACAGAAAATTTTTATTCAAGCTCTTATAAAAATATATATATAGAAAATTCAGAAGAAAATTATGAGTTACCATTTATGTGAACAAATAGAGTATACTTAACTATAAATTGAAAGAAATATTGAGAATATATATGGAATCAAAATTTAAGAACATATGTACTAGATTCTCATAAAGATGGAGAATTAAAACTAAAAATAAAATCAAATAAAAATTATAATATAACAACTATTACAAATAAAAATATAGATCTTAATAATGATTTAAGTAATCCAAATTTAGATAATGATTCTATAGAAAATTTATTTGGAAAATATACTGCTAATGAATTTAAAATAAATAAGTTAGAAGCTAATATAATAACTTATCTAGAGAAAAAAATAGAAAATTTATGAATTAAAGATTGAGAATATTTTTATTATCTTGATAAGAGCCTACAAAGATCTTTTTTATGTACTATAGAGAACAATCAAATAAAAATCTTATGATATGATAAAATATCTACTTGAAATCCTGCTCGTAATCATGGAAATAAAAGTAAATATAGGTATTTTGAAACTCCTTATAGCATAATAGATAGAAGTGAAAGATTATGACAAAATAAAAAGGTAGCTAAATTGGATTGGAGAGCTGAATGAACAGATAGTAAATGATATGGAGATAAGTGAAGTAAAATCTTTTTCTTATGATGGTATGATGTTGATAAAAAATGAAACTCTCAAAAACTTAATTCTCCAGAAAATGCTGATATGCATTTAGTTATGCATACCACTACACCTCGGGGAATAACTCAGTTATGAAAAAAAATGTCTCATGGTTGTATTAGAATCTCTCCTTTTTCTGTAAAATTACTTGATAAACTTTGATTAATAAATTGAGAAAAATGAAGATATGTAATAATTTGAAATTATAATTAATCTTTATTTTTCTAATTCCACATAACATACTTTTTTTCTTTCTCATCTAAATTTTGATTCAAATTCTGTTATTTTTTCTTTTTCTATTAATAATTCATCTTTCTCATAATCAAAACTCTTTTGTTTTATCATAAAAGGGTTTTCTTGCAATTCTTCTAGAATAAATTCAAAGTATTCCATGTGGTCAGTTTTTATGATAATTTTTCATCATTTTTTTGTAATTTTATATAGATTATTTAAAAAATCTCTTTGTAATAATCTATGTTTTTTTTGTCTATCTTTTTTCTCCCATGGATCAGGGAAAAATATATAAGTAATTTCAATTTCTTCTTCTAAAAATATTTTATTTATATTTTCTCCATAATCTTTAAGTAAAATAAAATTATCATTTTCTTGTTTTATTTTCTGTAATTTTTCATTATTAAGTGCATAATTACATATATTTCTAAGAGTTTTTTCTGCTGTTTTATAAAGTCTTTTATATTTTATTTCCATTCAGATATAATTTTTATCTGGATTATTATTTACTTCCTCAGAGAAAAAATTTCAAAGACCAGTTCATATTTCAAGTATTATAGAATTTTTATTTCAAAAAAAATTATTCCACTTTCATTTTTTTAAGTAAATCTTTTTTAAATCTGTTTCTATTTTTGGATGATTTTTTATTTTTTCAATATATGGATTATTTATCATTTTTATTAATTAGAAAACTCACCAAATACTTTTACATCTACATTTGATATATTAAAATTTGTTGGTAATTTAGGTAATTTTATATCTGCATCTATATCTATAATCTTTCATGTTTCTTTATCAACTAAATGAATATGTGTTCATATATTTTTTTCAAAATATGATTTTTTTCACACTCAAGTTATTTTTTTTAATTCTCATTTTTTTGCTAAGCCTTCTACATTTCTATATACTGATGATTTTCAAACATTTGGAAAAATCTCTGTTAATTTTTTATAAATATCTTCTACAGTTAAATGATTGTTATCACATATATCTATAATCTCTTTTGTATAAAAATGTTTTTTCATATTTAAAAA
>CAMZKR010000137.1 GCA_947311335.1 uncultured bacterium | reverse complement strand
AACAATACAAGTAATAATAATTTTTTCATAATATAATAGTTAAAGTAATAATATATATCTAGTGACCTAGTATTTTATATAACAAATATTTATTTAAAAAGTGACATTTTTTTTAATAAAGAAATATAAAGTAATCTTATTATATTTTTCAACTTAAATTCTAGTTGAAGTTTTCTATTATTTAAAATTTTTCATCAAGATGCTTGATAAATGCTGATTCAATCCAAGAAGTATCTCAGGCAATAACATCTCCTGCATGAAAAGTTGGAATTTGTTTTCTAATACTTAGATAATTATTTGTCATAATAAGAGGTTGCATAAGATCATCAATATGTGAAGCATTTTTTAAAACTTCTCCTTTTCATAAATCACTTGATTTCATATTAGATGTAGTCACAATCATAAATTTTTCAGCTGGAACTTGTCCTCACTCACCATATTCTTCTGTTATAATAAAAGTGTCTTTATATAGCAATACTTCACTTAACCATTTTACCATTGGTGCAGGCATATTAAACCACATAATTGGTGTAATATAAATTATAATATCTGCCCATAAAAGTTTTTTTAATTCTCTATCAACTGATAAATTATCTTTTATCGTATCATCGTCTATTGAACCACCAATAGTTCCCTCAATAATTGTTTTTATTTGAGGATTTTCTTTATGTAGTTTTACAAATTGATCATACGTCTTAGAATTGATTAAACCATTCATATATACTTCATTTCCCACTACTTTAAATTGAGTTGTTTCAGTAGAGTTTAAATAAATAATATAAGGAATTCCTTTATTGAAGGAAAAATATTCAGAAGAACTACCAGTATAATAGTAATGCTAACTATGCTTAGAGTAATCCATTTTAGTATTTTTCTCATCTTAATTATTTGTTATCTTATATCATAAACCTCTCATTGTTTGCAAGAGAGGTTTCTCTTTAGGGAATTTTTTATCAATTTTTTTTCTTAAATATCCCATATACACTGAAACTACATTCGAGAAACCATCATAATTATGATCCCATACATGTTCTAATAAATCTGTTTCACTCAAAACATGATTTTCATGTCGCATAAGATATTCTAATAACCTATATTCCGTGGAAGAAAGAGTTATATCTTCTCATGAGCGAGTTACTTGCTTTGTTTGAGGATTGATTATAAGGGAATCTATTTGAAGTATTACATCACTATAGGTAGAACGACGGATAAGAGATTTTATTCGAGCCAAAAGCTCTTCAAAATCAAATGGTTTTGCTAAATAGTCATCAGCACCAAGGTCAAGTCCTTGTACCTTATCCTCTGTTGTGTTTTTTGCTGTCAGCATAAGTACAGGAGTTTTGTTTTTTTTCTCTCTGAGTGTTTTTAATACTTCTAAGCCACTTATTTCTGGAAGCATGATATCAAGTATGATACAATCATATTTATTTATCATTTTCAATAACCCTTGTTTTCCATCATGAGCTATATCCACTGAGTAGTTTTCAGATTTTAATCATTTAGAAATACTTTCTGCGAGACGAACTTCGTCTTCTATTATAAGGATTTGCATATTATTTTCGATATTAAGAATTTATTACATACATAGTATACCCATACTTTATAAAAATAAAATGAGAAAAGTAACTTAATAATAAAAAATAACCTTCCAGGTGCAACTGAAAAGCTATTTTTTATTTATGTTCTTAAATGGTAACCAAAGTGAGAAAGGTTACTTGTATTTATACCTTAATGCAGAGATGAGAAAGTGTAGAGAATGAAGGATTTGGAGGAGCAAGGTTAGTCTTATAGATAGCTTTAAAATACTGATAATAAAGCTAATTTAGTTAAAAATATAATATAACAGTAATGTAAGGTTACTTAATTGAAATATATCATTTTTTAGGAAACATATTTTTAATATCATTAGTAATAGTAGGCTTTGATAAAGATGGATTATATTCAAGTAATATTTTATCTATCTTATTATATGTATCCCAATCATTTAATACTATTCAATATACAGCTTTTGATGACATAATTAAATTATCCATACTTTTTGAAGCTGAATTTAATCACGCAATTAATCTATACATTTCTGTTTCTCAATTATAATCTACATCTTTTGTAAAAGTACTAATATTTTCTAATATTGATATATATCAGTTATGAGCATATTGTGAAGTCATTTGATAAACATATGATTTTAATCACTTTATATCTATTTCTCAATTATCCATTGTATCAGACATTTTTTTTCTTCAATTTCAGTGTGAAATTATTTTTCATAAAAACCATTCTTTTATATGTTTTTCATTTTTGTCTTTATATTCAAAAATAAATGTATTTGATTGTAATATTGCCTCTTCGATATTTCTTAATAAAATCATAACAGGGGAGTATTTATTATTTTTAGCTAAAATAAAAATACTTTCAAATGTTGATAATACTGAAGATAATAATAAATATACTGAATTAGTAGTTGTCTTTTCAGTTATGTCATGTATATTATTTTTTAAATTTTTAATATAAGGTTTTATTTCATTATATTGTTTTTTTAATCTATTTAATTTTTCAAGAATTAAATATGAATATTGTTCTTCAAGCTCTTTTAATAAATTTGGATTTAAAGATAGAGCATCTATACCTTCTTTATTATTTATTACATTTATATTACTCTTAATAAGTTCTGAAATATCAAACTCAGTTTTTTTAGTCATATTAGTTTTATAAAAAATATTTT
>CAMZKR010000136.1 GCA_947311335.1 uncultured bacterium | reverse complement strand
CTTTTTTATTATCTTTTTTATTTGCTGTATCCAATACTTGTTTATCTTCTTCTTTCTCTACCTTATCATCTTCTAAAGGCTGCTTTGTCTTTTCTTCTTCTTTCTCTTTTTTATTATCTTTTTTATTTGCTGTATCCAATACTTGTTTATCTTCTTCTTTCTCTACCTTATCATCTTCTAAAGGCTGCTTTGTCTTTTCTTCTTCTTCTCAAAAACTTCATGATAACCAATCTGGTATTTTAGGTGTTTTTTCATTTTTAATTATTTCTTTTTTTGTTTTTTCCGCATCTTTAATTTTTCAAAAATCTGTATTAAGCCAGTTTGGTAATTTTTCATCTTCTATTTTTGTTTCTTTTTCTATATTTATATTTGCACCTAATTTTTCATTCTCAGATATCTTTATCTTTTTTTTCTTTTTATTTTTCTTTACAGATTCTTTTATATCTTTTTTACTTAAATCTTCTTTTTCTTCTAATTCTTTTTTATTTTTTGTTTCTCAAAAATTTCATGATAGCCAATTTGGTACATCTTCTTCCTTTTTTACAGATTCTTTTATATCTTTTTTACTTAAATCTTCTTTTTCTTCTAATTCTTTCTTTATAGAAATATTATCTGAAAAAACTGAACTTTTAGTTAATGTATTATCTTGATTTTTTTCTAAACCTGATAATATATCTTCTTTATCATCATCAATTACATCCATATTATTATTTCATATTGAAGTTTTATTAAGAATAAACTCACCAAAAGATAAACTTTTATTATTATTTAAAGTTTTATAATATAGATAAAAAGCTACTATAGCAATAATAAAAACAATTATAAATACATATATTATATATAATATAGTTGAAAAAATTGACATAAAAATTGATTCTCATTGTTCAGCAGTTTCTTGTTTAATTTCCTCTTTTTCAGACTCAGGTATATTATTTAATCATCAATAAATCAAATTTTTTAAAATTGCTTTAAAATCTGTTTTTTGTTTATTTGTCATACTTGAATCAATTTTTATAATTTCAAGTATTTCTGTTCATACTTTTTTATTTTCCTCAATATTTTCACTAGAATTTATAAACTCTAGTTTGCTAAGTAAAAAACTATGACAATCGTTAAAAGTATTTGTATATTCACAGAATATTGAGACTGGTATTAAATTTTTTAATGCGGTAAAAGCTATAGCTTTCTCTGACATTTTTCAATTTCATTCTATAATTAAAGATTCTAATTGTTCTATTATATCTTCAGCTAAATCTACTTCATTTGAAACTAAATATTCTTCAAATTCTAATATTATTCTTGTTTTTTCAGTCTTATCAAACCATTCTTCTTGAAGTTTTTGAATATATTCAGAAGACTTAAGTCTATATTCACTTGGTAATTTTGAAATTAATTCTTTTAATTTATCAACTTTTTCTTTATCTGATTTACTAATTCCTTTAAATTGAATATTTTCTAAGTTTATATCTTTCTCAGAAATATAATCTTTTATTATAGTTACATCTGATGATTCAAGTATTTTTCAAGATTTATCCTTCAAATAAAATCTAACAACTTGATTTCTTTTATCATTTAAAATAACTTCCAAAATATCTCCATTAGTATAACTTGATGCTCATTTATTATCTTCATCATCATCTTTTCATCAATTTAGATCTGAATCTAATTTTATATCAAAATCAACAACATAATTTTCTATATTTTTTAATTTACTATCTCACATATAAACATATACCTTTTCTGACTCTCTTGATAAAAATATTATTCAATCTTTATTTATCTTTGGATAAGAAAATAAATTTATTCAATGTTTATTCGCTTTTATCATATTTTTTATATTTTTTATAACTACTTTTGAAATCTTCTCTATTTTAGTTCATTCAGAAATAGTTAATATAACCTTATGAGTTGTTTTTTTATCTTTATAAATATGAATAAAATTATTTCATTTTAATTTTGTTTCATCTCATAAATTCCAATTAATAGCATCTATTTTTCATGTACTTTTACTAAAAAATACAAATTTATTTCAAATAGAAATATAATCAAAATCTGGATATAATTTATTTAAAACATTTACAGTTATACTTCTAGTATTACTCAATCATTTATATTTTACTTTAACTTTTGAATGGAAACCTCAAGATTTAGTAAACTTATAAATCACACTGTTAGTATTTGTTTTTTTATCATAAAATCAATCTCCATCAAAATCCCAATTAAAAACTGATTTTCAAGCTATATTTTGTCATAAAATATTTTTTGTTTCTGCTGTAAAAATAACTTCATCTCATACAGATATTGATGAATCATTTATTTTTAAATCAATAATTGGAGTGTTGATATTATCTCCTGTTACTGTTATATAAAATTTTGATTTTGTAATATCTTCAGAAGAAGCTCTATCTTCATTATCATCTTTTAGTATAACAACAAAATAATAATGTCATGTAACTTTAGGTATAACAAAAGTAGTGTTTGTTGTTTTAGTAGCTCTAAAATCCTGTGGTTCAGAATCTAAATCTGTATAATAATACCATAAATATGATTGAATAACTCAATCCAAATCTTTTGCTCAAACAGTATTTACATTAACGATTAAAGGGTCTCCTTCAGGATTAGTAACAGATACATTTAGAGAATTTAATGTAGGAAAAATATTTTCTACTTTAATATAAATTTCTTTAGTATCAGTTTTTCAATTATTTTTACTAGTAACATTTAATTTTATTGGAAAACATCAAAACTCATCAAATTTATTACTAACAGATGATGCTTGGGAATATTTAGAATTTCAAATTTTCCATGAATATGATAATCATCCTGTTTTACCATCTATATTTATACTATCTTTTGCATCAAATTTAACTACATTTACTCTATCTACAATATAAGCTCATTTTCAATCACAAGCTTTATTATTATAATTTAAATTGCCTTCTTTACTTACAATGCTTGTATCAAGAATAGCAAGAGGTGTTTCAGAATTTCATACATATACTTTTTTAGAATGAGTATTTTTTGATCATTTTTTATCTATAACATTTACTTTTACATCAAAAGCTCAACTAGTTTTATATATATGTGATACTTTTGAATCTGTTCATCATACTTTTGTTCAATCTCAAAAATCCCATTCAAAAATTTGTCATTCAGGTGATAATGCTGTAAATTTTATAAAAGATTCTCTTTGTATTGCTCTAGGGAAAGTAAAAAGTTCTACAGATAAAATTGATTTAATAACTACTTTTTCTGACTTTAAGGCTCTTATTCAATCTAAATCTACAACTTCAAGTCATACACTATGTGTTCAAATTGAATCAAAAGTATAATATCAAACAGATCAATTTGAATTTGGATTTTCAAGATTAACTCTATCTCAATCTATATTCCAATAAAACTTTAATTTTCATTCATCTGAAAAATCTGGATCATAACTTTTAGAAGCATCAAATAAAATTGTATTCGGTTTATTTTTATTTGCTACATAATAGTTTAATCTAGCAACTGGTGGTCTTGATTGTATATTTATTATTTTTGAATCTACATCAGTACCTCAGGAAGGAGATGTTACTATAAGTTTAAGATTGTATTTTCATTTTTCTAAAAATGTATAATTTATATTATCTCATGTTTTTCTATAAACAACCTTATCTTTATCAATACTTACTATTTCCCAAGAATAACTTAAATTTTTATTATTTCCTGAAGGTCTAGCTGAAAAAACAAGTTTATCTCATATATATCATTTTTCTTTATCTGATTTTATAGTAGCAATAAGATTACGAATGGATATTGTAAAACTTCTTTCTACACTTTTAAGCTCATTTGTTTCAAGTTTTAATTTAACTTTATATTCTCATTCTCTAACATAAATTGCTCTTTCTATTTTAGGTCATCATGAATATTGTTTTTTTATTCAATTTCAAAAAAACCAAGTAGTTTTTGTAAATTTAGCTCCAGAAGCTGGAGTTGAACTAGTTGCATCAAAAATAAGTCAATATGAAGATTCTCAAGGTGAAAATTTTATTGAATCTACATTTTTTACTGAAATTCAATTTACTTTTAATATAAGAGATGCAACCTTCTCTTTAACTAAGACATCTACTTTTTTCCTAAACGGTAAAATATCTGTTAATGAATTATTATTTCTATGATTTGATTTTACATCTAAAAATATTGAAAAATTTCACTCTTCTATAAATGTATATGTTGCTGATGAACCATTTCATATAATTTTTTTACTTCATCAAGCATCAATCCACCAAGTATAATTATATGATGGAATCTTTGTTCAAGTAGGATCTTTAATATTTCACCTTAAAGTAACTGTTAAAGGAGCATTTCCTTCTGATGGAACTGCTGCAATTACTCATGATATAGAATTTACTTTTACTTTTCAAACATAATCAGATAATCTATCTACTATTTCAGTGTAAGTTGAATGACTATTTGAATTTTTTAATCATTTTTTTAATGAGGTTGTTAAATAATTTAAATAATTTTGATTCTCTAAGTTATCAGGTAAATACTTGTATCAATTATTAGCTAAATTCATTATTTCACTTATAACATTAGAATTCATCTTTTTATGTATATCAAATGATTCTCTTAATAAAAAATATTGTTTTGTTAAATTATATCTATATTCATTATAAGTTCATTTATCAATATCTCTAAGTTCCATATATACGTCAAGATTGTCTTCTTCTGCAAATATAGTTACTGGAATAAAAATAATAAAAGATAATAATATTATT
>CAMZKR010000135.1 GCA_947311335.1 uncultured bacterium | reverse complement strand
TATTCCAGATGAATGACCAAATAATCCTTGAGAAAATTGACCATATTATCAATCAGAAAGATTAGATATTTATAATAAATATATAAATAAATTGCTAGAAAAAGATAATGCTTACTATTGTTTCTGTTCTAGTAATAGACTAACAAAACTTAGAGAAGAACAAAAATCATTATGATTAGCAACTAAATATGATGGGAAATGCAGATATTTATCTAAAGATTAAATAAAAGAAAATTTAGAGAAACAAAAATCTTACACTATTAGATTAAAAGTACCAAAAAATAAAGACATCATTTTTAATGATATAATAAAATGAAAAATAAAAGTTAATACTAAAGATATAGATGATCAAGTTTTAATTAAATCAGATGGTTTTCCTACTTATCATTTTGCAAATGTGGTAGATGATTATTTAATGAATATTACTCATGTAATTAGATGAGATGAATGGACTCCTTCAACACCTAAACATATTATATTATATGATGCTTTTGGCTGGGAAAAACCTATTTTTGCACATATTCCATTACTTTTATGAAATAATAGAAAGAAATTAAGTAAAAGACAATGAGATGTATCCGTAGAATCTTATCTTAAAAAATGATATTTACCAGAAGCTATTATAAACTATATATCACTTCTTTGATGGAATCCAAAAACTACTCAGGAAATTTTTTCAATGCAAAATTTAATTGAAAAATTTAAATTATCTAATGTTCATAAAGCTTGAGCTATATTTGATATCGAAAGATTAAATTGGTTTAATTCTAAATATTTACTTAGTTATAATATAGATGATTTATATAATAAATTATTAACTTATTTAAATAGATATGATAATAATTTTTATGAAATTATTAAATATTTTCCAGAAGAGTATAATAAAAAAGTACTGAATGAATTAAAAACAAGAATAAAAAAATTCTCAGATTTTAAAGATTTAGTTACTTTTCTATATAAAGAACCTAAAAAACTTGATATAGATATGATTTTAAATAAAAAAATGAAAATTGATAATATAGGTATAGTTAAAAAATGATTGAAAATAGCTATTGAAGTATTAAAATCTACTAATCTTAATATTAACTCTATAAATAGTATAAAAGATGTATTTATAAAAATAATTAAAAGTAGGTGAATGAAAAATGGTCAAGTACTTTGGCCTATAAGAGTAGCATTAAGTAGAGAAGAATTTTCTCCAGGATCCCTAGAACTCATATATATACTTGGAAAAGAAAAGTCAATAGAAAGAATAGAAAAAACTTTGAAAGACCTAAAATAACATGATATAATATTCTTATTATTAGAATTAAATTATTTATATGAATTATTCTGCATTAAAATCTATGATAGAATCTATTATTAACTCTTTTAAGTGTCCATTATGTAAAGAGGGAATTAAAGAAAATAATATTGATATTATTTGAGCTGCATGAAAAACAATAAATATATGAATAGAATGTCCTAAATGCAAAAAAAATTCTATGATAAAAGTTGAAATTGTATGAGTTGATATAACAAATTTAAACTTAGATAAAAATAAAATATGATTGCTTCAATCAAAAATCAATAAATTAAAATGAAATACCTTAAAATACAATAAAATAATAAACAATAATATAAAAATAAATGATGAACATATTGTTAATTTAAGTAAAAATTTAAGAATTAAAAATTTAAATGTTAATGATTTATTTAAAGAATAATTATGATTAAAAAATTAATTTGGATAATTGTTTTATTAACAACTTTATTTATTTTATTTGTTTTTTTATTTCCATCAACTTCTGATAGTGCATGAAATAAATTTTGATTTAAAAATATAAATATAAATTTAAGAAATATAAAATCCACATTCGATAAAATAATGACAAGAATACCAACAAAAGAAGAAGTAAAAGATGCTAAAGAAGATATTGATAATATTATTAAATCTTGAAAAAACAAAATTGATACTATTAGGAAAACTCTTTCTTGAGCAGAAGATAAAATAAAAGATGCTAAAGAATTTATTGATGATACTGCATGAAAAATAAATAAAATTAAAAAGACTATTGATAATGTTAAAGATATAAGAGATAATATAAATAATTTAACTTGAACTTGAATTAATTAAAATAATCAAAAAAAGACTGATTTAAATCAGTCTTTTTTTGATTATAAATTAATATTATGATATAATTTATTTTATCTTTATATCAATTTTTATATATGAATATATTTAAAATAATCCCAAATATAGAAATAAAGAAATTATTTCCTTTTATTTTATGGATTTGAGAATTAAAAAATAAAAATACATTAAAATTAGATATATTAGCTTGATTATCTGTTGCTCTTGTTTTAATTCCACAATCAATAGCCTATGCAGAATTAGCTTGATTACCGCCAAAAATGTGACTTTATGCTGCATTTATTCCAACTATAATAGCTTGACTATTTTGATCATCTAGACAATCTTCGACTTGACCCTCAGCTGTAATTTCTTTATTAACAGCATCTTATTTATGATATATTTTACCTCATGATATAAATGGTTATATAATTTATGCGACTCTAATGGCTTTTATGGTTTGAATATTTCAATTTATTTTTTGAATAACTAACATGGGGGTTATTATTAGATTTTTATCTCATCCTGTTGTTAGATGATTTACAAATGCAGCAGCTATAATTATAATAATCTCTCAAATACCTAAAATTCTATGAATAAATATAAAAGAATGAGTTTATCTATTTGAAACAATTATTAATATAGTAAAAAATATTTGAAATACTAATTTAACTACTTTTCTATTAGGAATATTTTCCTTTATATCAATAATATATTTTAAAAAATATAGACCT
>CAMZKR010000134.1 GCA_947311335.1 uncultured bacterium | reverse complement strand
TATTATATATTATAAAAAAAATAATAAAGACATTTTAAGTAAATATATATATATAAATAATTTAATTGATAATATAAAATAAATGGAAAGAATAGCAATATATGGTAAATGAGGAATTTGAAAATCAACAATATCATGTAATATATCGGCAAGTTTTTCTAAATTTTGAAAAAGTGTATTACAAGTATGATGTGATCCAAAAGCAGATTCTACAAAAAAAATAACTGGATGAAAAAGAATTTCTACTATGATGGAAATGTTATCAAGAAATGACGATTTTGTATCTATAAATGAATTGACCATTAAATGATTTAATTGAATTGATTGTATAGAAGCATGATGACCTATTCCATGAACTTGATGTGCATGAAGATGAATTTCAAAAATGTTTGAAGTTTTTGATGATGTTCAATTATTAGATGAAAATTATGATGTTATATTGTTTGATGTACTTTGAGATGTTGTATGTTGATGATTTGCTTCACCTTTAAGGTTATGATATTGAGAAAAAATATTTATAGTTATTTCAGAAGAAATAATGAGTATGTATGCTTGTAATAATATATGTAGGGCTGTTAATCAATATAATAAAAATGGTATTTATATTTGATGAATTATTGTAAATGCTAGAAGTAATACTATAAATAAAGATATAATAAATAAATTTGTTGAAAAGATATGATTAAATGTCATCGCATATATACCAAGAAGCGAAATGATATCATGTGCTGAGTATAAAGCTAAAACGGTATTAGAATATAATTCAAAAGCAGAAGTGATAAATAAATTTGATAAATTAGTTAATGATATTATAAATCTTAAAAAACAAAATAAGAAACTTCCAAAACCTATGAATGATGAAGATTTTGATGAGTTCTTCAAAAGTTTTGAAATAAAACCTAATTGATTATAATTTTATTAAATTATGAAAAAAATTATAATTAAAAATAGAATAATAAAACCAGAAGATTTTATAGATAAAAGATTTAAACCTTCCTTACAAACAAAGTCAAATTTTATTAAATTATTTGATAGAATATATCCAAAATTTTTTAAATATATTAATATAAAATCTTTAGAATGGAATAGAAATGAATTTTTAATAATGTTAATAGAAAATAAATCTTGAGAAATATTACACCTAAATTTAAAAGATAATTTTTGAATTAAAAAATGTAAAGGTTTATTATGTACTAATAATATTTGTACTTGAATTCATTATGAAATAAATAATGAATATTTTTTGAAATTTTTAGTTTATTTTATTGTAAAATGAATAGACTTTAAATTAAATAACTTTTTACAAATTTTAACAAAAGATTTGAAAGCAAAAAAAGAATATTATCAAATATTTTGGAAACAAAATAGACCCCCTTTTTCTATTATTCAAGATTGGTGACATCCTCTTCAAAAATATAGATTTTTGGTTCATGAATGAATTATGAGAAATATGGATCAAAGTATTAGATTAAGTTTATCAGAAGCTTCTATTCATCATTCAGAAAGAGAATGTCAATGAATAAGTCCAAACAATAAAGCAACTTGATATCATTTCTTTAATTTTCCAGGATGATATTATGATCATAGATTTGATAAATATTATTATCTTACAAAAGAAGAAAAAGAAAAGTATATTTATTGAATAAATGAGTGACAATGAATGTGAATTTCTACTGATTTAGATGAAAATGATATAGTAATGTGAAAGTGAATAGATAAGCTTTCTAGAGCATTAGATTATGTTGCTGAAAATATAAAAAAAAATAATATCAAAATGCTTAGTTTTAATTGTTGTTGTGTTCCTAGAATAATATGAGATGATATATATTCCGTTCTTAAAAGGGCTAAGAAAAAAATAAAAGTTCCATTTGTATTTCAATGACAACTTGAAAAAACTCCATATGAACAAAAAATAATGTTATTAGAAGAATATATCAATAAAATAGATATTACTAAGATTAAAAAAGTTAATAATAGCATTTCTTTATTTTGATATCATGAAAATATATTTCAAAAAGATCTTTGAGATATATTAGTAAATAATTGAATAAAAATAAACACTTCATTTATTCCAACAATTGATGTTAGATTATTAGAACTTATGTATAAGTCTGAATTATTTATTTTTTCACCTAATAATTTTCAAAAAGAAGTTTTTGAATATCCATTTCAAGAAATATGAACAAAATTTATTAGTCCTAAGTATCCATATTGAATAAAAAACACAGATAATTGGTTAAAAAGTATATGAAATCATTTTGATATAAATATTAATTTAGATGATAAAAATACTAAAATAATAAAACAGTATAATAAAAATGTAAGAATAGTTAAACAAAATAAATATTCTATTTGAATACCATTATTATGATTACAAGAAATTAAAAAACTTTTTAGTACAGATTATATGAATAATATAAATATTGTTCAATTTTTAGAAGAAATGTGATTTAAAATAATATTATTTGTATTTGATGATTTCAAATTTTTTATGAATAGAAATGATGATAGTTATAAAATATCTGATTGAAATCATGATAAAATAGAAGAAATTATACTTAAGAATATAGAAGATAAAAATAATGTTAATATAAATTATTTTTCTGCTAAAGATAATTTTGATTTACTATTAAAAGAAAGTAATTTAGATTTAATTCATTCAGATTTATACTTTGATAATAGAGTAATAAATTTATGACTTAATCAAATTAGTTTGAAAAATTTTAATGCTTGATATAGTTGATCTTTAAAAACCATAAAAGAACTGAAAAATCTTTGTGAAATGAATTTTTATAAGAATTATTCTAAATATTTTACTAAATAAATAATAAAAATGTGAGAATTTGATCATAAAAATACACCTGTAACTTATCTTGTATGAGTTTTATTATGAGTTAATGCTATAAAAGATTCTTATTTATGGGCTGATAGTCCAGATTGTTTTTTCTTTAAAAATGATTTTATTCAATGAAATCATGATATAACATCAATGCTTAGAAAGGTAGATTGAAATCATAAAATATTAGCAACAATAGCTGATGCTGATAATGTAGTATGAGATAGAAATAAAAAGTTTATATCTACATTAAAAAGTATGGCAGAAAAAGATTTTGTAAAACAGATTTTTACAAGTTCTATGCCAATGAACCAAATTATTTGAACAGATTATGATTGAGTTATTAGAGAAGTAAATGAAACTATAGATAAGCCTATATTTAATATCCCATCTAGATCTATGACGGGTTGTTGGGTAGATTGATATGCAGATTTATTATTTTCATTAGCAAAAAATATAGATATAAGTTGATGAAATCCTAAAAAAAATAATATTGCAATAATTTGAAATCTATTTGATAGGGGAGAAGGAGATTGTATAGCCAATATAAATGAATTAAAAAGAATAATAGAGAATTTATGATTAAATGTAGTTTCTATTTGGCTTGATGGGCAAAATTATGAAGATATATTAAAAGTAAAGGAAGCTTGAACCATTGTTTCTTTACCTTATTGAAGGAAAGCAGCAAAAAAGATATCAAAGAAATTATGAGTTGATTTATTAGAGTTAGATTTACCTTTTTGATTAGATGCTACTTGAGAGTTTATTAATATAATCGCTAAGCATTTTAATGTATTAGATAAAGCAGAAGAATTTATAAAAAAAGAACTAACACAATATAATAAAATAGATATTGTAAAATGGGCTATTCCTCATACATTTATATGAAAAAAAATTGTTTTTCATTGAGATCCTTATTTAATAAAAGGATTTATTGATCTATCAAATACTTTATGAATGCTTATTGATAAAATTTTTATTCATTGAGATGAAAAACATTTAAAGAATAATAAAAATATAAATATTGATGGAGTAGATATTATATCTTGATTTAATGGAAGATTGAATGATATAGATTTATTTATAACAAATTCTCATATTAATTGATGATGAAAACATAATAATTATAAAACAATGCAATTTGGGTTTCCTTCTTATGATTACCATATTTATACTTATGAACCATATTTTTGATATAAATGAGCTTTAATTTTTATGAATAGAATGGGAAATATAATTAATGGTTAGTAAATTTCAAACAAGTTGTTTAATAAAATAATAAAATATGGAAAATCAACAAAATTATACTCAATGAGTTTTTGTTGGAATGGTTTGTAATGCAAAATGTTGATTTTGTAATACTCAAATTCCAATAGTGTGAGAAAAAAATTATTTTAAATTTTATGGTTTGGATAGAATTAAAAAAGATATTGAGTTAAAAATATGAGAGTGAGCCACGTGTATTATTTATGAATGATGAGATTTTTCTATGCATACAGAAATATTTAAAATACTAGAATTTTGACAAAAATTATGAATTAAACAAACATTTCAAACAAATTGAATTAAATTAGCGGATTTTCAATTTGTAAAGAAAATAAAAAAATATTGAATTAAAGAAATTAATTTTTCTATTCATGCATTTGAAGAAAAAATATCTGATAATATAATGTGAGTAAAATGAATATTTCAAAAAACTTTGAAATGAGTTTTGAATTGTAATAAATTATGAATAAATATTTCTAACAATTTTGTTTTAATAAAAGATAATGTAAATCAATTAGAATGAATAATATTTTTATTATTAAAATTAAATATTAAATTATTAAATATAATAATGTATATTCCAATAAATTGAGAATGAAAAAATAGTTTTCATAAACAATATATGGTTAATCCAAAATTAGCTTGAGAAAAAATGTCAGAAATGTTAGAAAATTATTATCAATTACAAAATATTAGTAACAATAATTTAAAATTAAATTTTAAATTTTATAATATTTGAAGATGCATTATAAATAAGAAATTTCATAACTTACATTTTTATTATGATTTAGATAGAAGAAAATCAAAGTATGATTTTGAAACTGGTTTTTATAAAAAGAAATCTTGTAAAAAGTGTGTTTATAATTACAATTGTCCTTGATTTACAGAAAAATATATATCTTTTTTTTGAGAAGATTATATAAAACCAATTATTTTTTAAATTAATTATATTATTATGAAAATATGAGAGAAAATAAAAAAAGCTTATACTTTAATTCATAGTGAGAAAATAGACAATTCATTAGAATTGTTTGAAGAAATTTACAATTTTATAGAAAAAGATGAATTAGAAAAAGAATCAAACCTTTTTAATAATTATATTAGTTGTTTACTGGGGTTGTGAGAAATATATATGAAAAAAAGAGATTTTAAAAAATCTTTAGGATATTATAATGAATGATATAAATTAACAGATTGAAAAGATTTCAATGTATTATTTAATTTATGAGTAGTCTATCATAATTTATGAGACACTAAAAAATCTGAAGAAATTTTAAATAAAGCTAAGAAAATTAATCCAAAAGATACTAATTTAATTAGATTTTTATGAGAAATTTCTCAAAATTTTGAAGAAGAAGATAAAAATCAAAATATAAATAAAAATTTTGAAGAAAAAATAAAAAAGTTAATAGAAGAGTTGAAATAGTTTTATAAAAATAAAAAATGACCAAAATAAAATTTAAAGATATATCTATTTTTATAGAAAAATATTACACTACTTTTTTAAAACAAAAAGTGGATATTATTATAAAAGAAAAATACATCTTTATTTTTTTTTATAATAATATTAAATTATCTATAAAAATATTATATTGAGAAAATAAAATATTTATACCAAATAATGAAAAATTGATAAAAGATAAAAAAATAGAATTACTTTTTAATAAATTATTAGGTATTTTAAAAAATAATATAGAAAAGCCAATTTTTATATTATTATGAAATAAGTGATTTTTTGATTTAAAAAAAAAATATTGTTATATATTGTGAAATATTTGAGATATTTGAAATTTTTCTCAAAAAGATATACATTTATTAAAAAATTCTAATAATATTTATACTAATAATATTGAATGATTAAATAAAATAAGAAGTGAATTGAAATTAGATTTTATTATAAAAGACAACAAAGATTTATTGAAATATAAAATAAATCAAGAAGAAATCATTTTATTTTTTTATTGAGATTATTTTGAAGATAAGCATAATTTCTCAAATATTTTAAATAAAATTAATAAAAACAATTTTAAAATATATTTAAATAATTTTTATTCAAATTTTATTGAAAGATATGTTTTATCTTATTCTAAATATTGAAATTTATTTAATATTTGATTTTTTAATGAAAAGCAGTTTTTTACTAATATAAATTATATTATAAATAATTTTAAAATATATATAAAAAATAATAAAAAAATAATTTCTAATGACATCTGATGATTTGATTCTATGTTAATTAAATCAACTTTATCAATAAATTTAGAAAACATATTATTAT
>CAMZKR010000133.1 GCA_947311335.1 uncultured bacterium | reverse complement strand
TAAAAAAATAAAGAAAACTTTTTAACAAGACTTAGTTAACTTCTTTTGGAAAAGAAAAGAAACAAAATATAATTTCTATGTAACTTTTATAAAGAATTTTATATATTGCCTTATTTATAGGAAATAAAGCTGTATAAAGAATTTGAACAATAATTAATAATATAAAAAGAAAGTAGATTTAATAAAATAATAATTTTATGAAAGCAAATAATATAATTACTTCAATTGATATAGGTAGCTCAAAAATAAGAACTATTATATGAAGTTTTAATGATGAAAATAATAAAGATTTTAATGTTTTAGGTATTTGAATATCTAATTCAAATGCTATAAGAAAAGGAAATATATTAGATATGGAAGAATTTAAAAATAATCTTGATAAATCTTTGGAAGAAGCAGAAAAAATGGCATGAGAACAAGTTTTTTGAGTATATTTATCATTTAATTCATCATCTTTTGATGTAATAAGTAGCAAATGAATTATAGCTATTCCTTGAGAAGAGATAACTCAAGAAGATATAGATAGAGTTTTAGATATGGCAAAGAATGGAGTAGATTTACCAAATAGGGAAATTTTAAAAATTGTGCCTGAATATTTTATTGTTGATTTAGAAGATGGTGTTAAAAATCCAATAGGTATGTCAGCTCGTAAATTAGAGGTAATAGCACATATTTTTTCAATGAATAAAAATATTTTAAATAATATTAAAAAAGCAGTTAGTGATGTTTGAATAGAAGTGTATGATGTATTTCCAAATTTATTATCATCGCCTGAATGAGTTTTAACAAAAAGACAAAAAGAATTATGAGTAGTTTGTGTTGATATATGAGCATCAACAACATGAATAACAGTTTTTGAAGAAGGAGTTTTACAATATTCTTCAGTTATTCCTATTGGTTGAGATAATGTTACAAATGATATAGCATTATGAGTAAGAACATCTATAGATGTAGCTGAGAAATTAAAAATTGATTATAGTGAATTATGAATTAATGAATCATCTCGTGATGAAGAAGTTAATTTAGTTGATTTTTGATCAGGAGAAGAATGAACAGTATCAAAATTATATTTATCAAAAATTATTACAGCTAGATATGAAGAAATCTTATTTTTTGTTAAAGATGAATTAAAAAAAGCGTGAAGAGATTGAATGCTACCTGAATGAGTTATTTTAGTATGATGATGAGTTAAAGAAAATGGATTAATTGAAACAGCAAAAGATATATTAAAATTACCAGCATTTATAGGGATACCTGTTGAAAAAGATATGTTACTTGAAACGTCTATTAGCGATCCTATATTTGCTTCAGTTATATGAAATATGGTACTTGCAAATAAATATATCGTTCCAACAAATAATTTTACTTTAAATATATGATGAATATTTCAGTCTATAATTAAAGTTTTAAAAAAAATGTTACCTTAATTATTTTATTTTTTATTTTTAGATTATGGTTAAAAGAGAAGATAAATTGAAAAGTCTACTATCTTGATGAAACAAGAATATAAAGATTGTATGACCTCAAGAAATTAATATATCAGAATGAATATCTCCAGTAGCAAAAATACTTGTTGTATGAATATGAGGAGGTTGACAAAATGCAGTAAATAGAATGATAGAATCATGACTTGAATCTGTAAGTTTTATAGCAATGAATACTGATGTACAAGCATTGTATAATTCTTTAGCGCCTAAAAAGATTCATCTATGAAAAGTTATAACTAATTGACTTTGAGCAGGTAGTGATCCAGATATTTGAAAAAAAGCAGCTGAAGAATCAAGAGAAGAAATAAAAGCAGAACTTGAATGAGCGGATATGATTTTTATTACATGTTGACTTTGAGGTTGAACATGAACATGATGAGCTCCTGTTATAGCTGAAATTGCAAAAGAAGTATGAGCTTTAACAGTTTGAGTGGTTACAAAACCTTTTTCATTTGAATGACAAAATAGGATGTGAAAATCTATTGATTGATATGAATCATTAAAAGAAAGAGTTGATACATTAATAACAATACCTAATGATAGAATTTTGTCAATAATTGATAAAAAGACTCCATTACTTGATGCATTTTCAATAGTTGATGAAGTTTTAAGTCAATGAGTGCAATGAGTTTCAGATTTAATAACTCAACCTTGACTTATAAATGTTGATTTTGCTGATGTTAAATCTGTTATGTATAATGCTTGATCTGCTTTAATGTGAATAGGTTATGGTAGTTGAGAAAATAGATCAGTAGAGGCAGCTAGAGCAGCTATTGATAGTCCATTACTTGAATTATCAATAGCTTGAGCAAAATGACTTTTATTTAACATTACATGATGAACAGATTTAAGTATGTATGAAGTTGATGAAGCAGCAAAAATTATAACTGAATCAGTTGATCCAGATGCTAATATAATTTTTTGAGCATCAATAAAAGAGGATTATGAATGAGAATTAAAAATAACAGTTGTTGCAACTTGATTTGATGAAAATTCTAATACTAAATTTGTTGAAAAGAAAACTGATAAAAAAACAAATCCATTTGGTAAAAGGACAGTAAGTGACTCTAGAGTAATTCCATCTACAAATAAAAAAACTTTGGATAATTCTGATAACGATTTAGATATTCCAACTTTTTTAAGAAAAAAAATGTAGTTTAACTTGATTTTTTTTCTAATATATATATATATTATATAGTATAATTTATTTTTTAACGAGAATTTGCTTTTGCAGGTTCTCGTTTTCTTTAAGAAAATTTTAATTTTAATTTATTTTTTATGTTAGATGTAAAGAAAATACAAGCAGCTATAAATATGATTTCTGCTGATAAAAAAATCCTAAAAGAAAAATTGGTTTCTATAATTGAATCAGCGATAAAGACTGCTTATAAAAAAGATTATTGAAATAAAGATGAAAATGTTAATGTTACTTTTGATGTGGAATCATGAGAATTAGAAATTTCTGTTGAAAAAACTATAGTAAAAGAAGTAAAAGATTCATCATTAGAAATAAGTTTTGAAGAATTATGAGATTCAGCTGAAGATTATAAAGAATGAGATGTAATAGAAATAGATGTAACAGATGATGTAGTTAATTCAGATGGTGATATATTTGGACGTATTGCTTCTCAAGCGGCAAGACAAGTTGTTATTCAAAAGATTTGAGATACAGAAAAAGAAAAAATATATGAATTATTTAAAGATAAGCAATGAGAAGTTGTTAATATGAGAGTTGATTTAGTTGAATGATGAAAAATAATTTTTGATTATAATTGAAATCAAGTAATTTTACCTAAATCAGAACAAGTATCAAGAGATTCTTATGTTCCAGATCAAAGATTCTATGTTTATATTGCAGAAGTTATAAATTCTGAAAATTTATCACCAAAGGTTATTCTTAGTAGAAAAAGAAAAGAATTAGTTCCTGCTATATTTGCTGAATATGTCCCAGAAATAGGAGAAGATGTTGTTAATATTGATAAAGTTGTTCGTCATCCATGAACAAAAACTAAATTACTTGTAAGTTCTAATTATGAAGAAATAGATCCAGCATGAACACTTATTGGGCAAAAATGAATGAGGGTTAAATCTGTTATGGAGGAATTAAGTTGAGAAAAAATCGATATTATACCAAATTCAGATGATATTAGAGAAATTGTAAAAAGAGCATTGACTCCAGCAACAGTTGTAAGTGTAGAAATAATTGAAGAGGAAGAAAGACTTATTGCATATATTGTTCCTTGAGATAGAGCTAAAGCTGTATGAAGAAATTGAGTGAATGTTAATTTAGCATCAGAACTTATATGATATAAAATATCAATTGAAGAAATTGAAGCTAAAGAAATTGAAGATAATAGAGAATAAGGGAATGAAGTATAATAGTAATATTTATTAACTCATATTTTTTATGAAAGTATTATTTTTAGAACATGTTGTTAATGTGGCTAAAAAGTGAGAAATAAAAGAAGTATCTTCTGGTTATGCTAGTAATTTTTTATTTCCTAAAAAATTAGCTCAAAGATTAACAGCTAAACTTGAAAATAATTTAAAATTAAAAGAAGCAAAAATAGAATCAAATAGGAGACAAATACATGAAAATAAATTAAATTTATATAACACATTAAATTCTTGAAAATTAATTTTCTCTTTAAAAACTTGAAAAAATGGAAAAGTTTATGGATGAGTTTGAGAAAAAAGCATAATATTAGAAATAAAAAAACAATTTAAAATTAATCTTTGAAAAAAGAATATATATATGCCTTCATGACATATAAGAAAAATATGAGAAAGTTTTATATACATAAAATTAACTAAAGATGTTATGGCTAAAATGGTAGTATTAATTGATTCTGATAATTCCTAAGTTATGTTAGCTATAGATTTATGAGATAAAAAAGTTTGAATAGCTATTAGTATTGATTGAATAGTTTTCCCTAAAGAAATTGTCAAAAGAATTGAAATAATAAAAATTATTAAAAATTATATAAAAAACTATAATATAAAAATTATAGTAGTAGGATTACCATATGATTTATATTGAAAAGATAGAAAAC
>CAMZKR010000132.1 GCA_947311335.1 uncultured bacterium | reverse complement strand
TCTTATTATTTCATATTTCTTCATCTTTTATATCAGTTTCTATTATATAATCTTTAGAATAATAAACTTCTTTATCATCTGGAGCTAAATATAAAAAACTTTTATCCATAAAAACTATTTTTATATATTTAAGATTATTTTTTGTATAATACTCTACCATAGCTTTTGTTTTCTTTATTTTACCATCAATAATAATATGAAATTTTCACTTTTTTCATAAATTAATTATTTTTTTATAAAAATCTTTAAAATCCATTTTTATTAAAATTAAATTATAAAATATACTAATTCTTCATATCTTCCTTAACTAATTTGCCTATTATAATTCAATTAAAAATTGAAAATAATATTATATATAAAGATAGAATTATTGTGAAAGATAAACCAAAATATAATATACTAATAGGAATATAAGGGATTTTCACATTTCTATTATATAAAAATACTGCTAATAAAGAATTACTTACTCATTTAGTTTTAAATTCTTTTAATATTGGAAAAAGGGCATATGGAGGTCATCATATAAGAATTCATAATAATATAGCAAATATCCAGGACTTAATTCCTTTAGATGCTTTAAATTCTTTTTTTGCTTTATTAGAATGTAAAAATAAATTTGTAATAAACATTACAAAGAAAACTAAAATTAGAATCTTAAAAATCTTTAAATATAAATCTAGAAAATTAAATAATGAAATTTTTACTAAATCAATATTAAATATAAAAGTAACAAAATATAATACTATTACTACTATATATAATTTTTGTATTCCAGAAATCTTTTTCATTATATTATTTTTAAAGTAAATACTGTTAAAATAGAAATAATTATTGCAAAGAAAAAATTTATTATATTTCTATATATAGCAAACTTTTTACCTAAAAAAGAAATTTCTAAAGGAATCATAACTAAACCTACTGTTGTCCAAGCAAGTACAAAAGCTGTGATTGCTAATAAGTTCACTCAATAAGTTTTTAATTCTCATCAAATAACATAACTAGTCATAGGTATACCAAAACTAATACTTCAAGCAACAGTTCAAATAAGAGAATCAAAAAATATATTTCATGTGAATAATTCTTTATATATATCTTTTAATAAATTATTTAAAAGACTAACTAAAAGTAAAATTCCTGTTAGCATAGGAATAATTTTTTTAAAATTATTAATAGTTTTAAAAAGAGCTTTTTTTAATTTAATATTTTTCTTATTTATCATAATTAACTTTTTATTTACTCAACAGTTACACTTTTTGCTAAATTTCTTGGTTTATCAACATCTCTTCAAAGAGATTCAGCGATATATAATGCAAACAAATACATACTAGTTAAACATGTAAAAGGAGTTAAAAGTTGTTTGGTTTTTGGAAGTTCTATAATATCATCATATAAATCATTATCTGCCTTTCATTCTGTAATAACTCAAAGTACAATTCATTTTCTTGCTCTTATTTCTTTTATATTTGAAACATTTTTAGAAAAGAAACTAGTATGTGGGTTTAAAACTACACATGGGAAATCTGGTCACACAAGAGCTAGAGGTCCATGTTTTAATTCTCAAGTACTATAACTTTCTGTATGAATATAACTTAATTCTTTACATTTTAAACTACTCTCTCAAGCTACTGGATATAAAATATTTCTTCAAAGCATAAACATATGTTTATATTTTGAATACTTTTTCGCAACTTGTTTAATTTTTCATGAAATCATTAATATTTTCTGAATTTTATTTCAAAGTAATTCAAGTTCTTCAATCAATGATCTAGCTTTTGATGGTTGAAGATTTCATTTCATTCACATATTTATTGCCATCATAAGAAGAACAGCTATTTGTGCTATTACATTTTTTGTTGAAGCTACTCATATTTCTACTCCAGCATGTGAAAATAATCACATATCTGCAAGTTTAGCAATAGTACTTCAAACTACATTTACCACTCAAAAAGTAAGACCTCCTTTTGCTTTAACTATTTTTAAACTCTCCCTAACATCAGCTGTTTCTCATGATTGAGATAAAAATATATACAAAGTTTTTTTATTGGGAATAAAAGTATCACATAAAAACTCACTACTTATAATGACTTCTGATTTTATACTTGCTAATTCTTTAAAATAATAAGATCCCATAAATCAAGCATAATAACTACTACCTGATGCTATAATCTCTATTTTTTCTATATCATAAGTATTTAATTCTTCAAGTGTATCATTTTTTATCATTTTACTTTCAAAATCTATCCTTCAACTAAATACATTTTCTAAAACATTCGGTATTTCAAATATTTCTTTTTCAGTATAACTAGAAAAGTCTCAAACATCTTCTTTGTTATAATCTATATCCATTTCTTCAATTTTTTTATTTATTTCTTTTCAAGCTGAAAAAATAGAATATTTTCAATTCTCAATTATAACCATTTCATAATCTTCTAAAGATGTATAACTATGTGCTACTGAAGATAATGCATTTACATCACTTGAAATAAATAAACCCTTCTCTGATTCTCAAACAATTAAAGGACTTCAAAGTTTTACTCATACTATAGTATCAGGATTTTCTATATCTATAACAGCAATAGAATATGCTCAAACTAATTTTGAAGATATCTTTTCTATAGTTGTTTTTAAATCTTTCTCAAAATTATCTTCTATAAGTTTAACTATGACTTCTGTATCTGTATCACTATAAAATGTATATTTTTCTTTTAGTTCTTTTTTTAATTCTTTGTAATTTTCTATAATTCCATTATTCACTAAATAAAACCTATTATTTGAAGAAATATGAGGGTGTGTATTTTCTTCCGTCACTGTTCCATGAGTTGCCCATCTTGTATGAGCTATTCAAGTAGTATATTTTCAATCTTTTTCTTTATTATTTTCTACAACTGCCGCAAGAGCTGATACTTTTCCTACAGCCTTTTTAAAAAATACTTTCTTGTCACTTGTTACTCAAAGTATTCAAGCACTATCATATCATCTATATTCTAAAGTTCTTAATCATTCTATAAGTAAGGGGATACAGTTCTTTTTACCATTGTATGCAAATATTCAACACATAAATTAATTAATTAAAAAATAAATTTAATACAATCTACTTTCTAATTCTTGTTTTGTCAAAATAATAAGAAATTTGTTGTTATCTAAGTAGCCCTTTGTAATAAGTTTCTCTTTCCCTACAAATAGCACTACTCTTTTATCTATAAATCTGTGAAAGATTTCTTTTAATTCTTTTTTATTTTTAATAAAACTATAAAAATTATAAAGTGCTATATATCATACTCAAAATTCTTTTGCTAAAACTCTCCATGATTTTCTTTGAAGTAAATACAAAATAGAAGCTTTTACAAGTATTACACTAGAAAACTTTCTTGAAACAAAACCTGATTTTTTAAGTAACCTATTTATAAAATTATAATCACTAGGTTTTATTTTTTGGAATCTAATTATCCACATAAAATTTATTTTAAAATCTCATTATCATAAACTTTAGCCTCCCCACCATTTCTTGATTTTATTAATTTATTTATTTTATTTCATGTTATAATTACATCAAATGTTCATTTAAAACGATACTCTATAGCATTTTTATAATCATTATTAAATTTTATAGTATTTCATTTAATAAGTATGTTACTAGCATTTTCAAGTCAAATTCCAACATCTCCCCAAGTATCATCATGATAAATTTCATTATTTAAAATAGATCAACTATTAAAATTAGATTCTCAAAGTCAAAATCATATTCATCTATCACAATCTTCTATAATATTATTTTTAATAATTATATTATATGAGTTGGACCAAAAATGAATAGCATATTCTGCTACTCTTTTATCTGGACTTTTTATGTAACTAAATTTATTATATTGAACTAAAAAATTATATCATTTATGTATATCTATTCATCAAATATAATATTGAGGTCAAATTCATGCAGAATAAATAAATTCTGAGCATTGGATTAATCAATTATCTAAATGAATATTTGATTTAGATTTATTATATGTTCACTTTAACATTTGTTCTCAAGAATCAACAAATGAAACATTATGTAAAACAAAATTATCAGCATCTTTTTCTCAAAGAATTTGTATAGGATGATTTTTTACTTCTCAAACAGTTAAATCTCAAATCATTATATTTTTATTAGCTACCCAAAAAATATTAGAGACTGTAGATTCTATTCATTTTCAAAATAATTTTATATCATCTTTATCTCATGTTTCTCATCTAATTATTAAATTATTACCAGATAACCGAAATCATTGTTCTAAATAATAACTTCCTTTTTTAATAATTATTTCAACCCATTTATCTGTTGTAAGTGAATAATCTATAGCTTTCTTTATTTGATATGAAGATGATACTATAAATGTAGTTTTTTTTAAATTTTTAGTTAAATCTCATAAACTAAAAAAACATATATCTTTATCAATTTTTGATTTTAAAAATATATCATCAATGTTATCTCATTTAAAATCTTTATAAGTTTTCTTTTTTATTATTATATTTTCTTTATTCTTTGTATTTGAAAATATAATAATATTTATAATATTATATATTTCTCAGAAAATATAACTGATTCTTTTTTTATTCTTGTATAATAATTGTATTTCTTTTGATTTTATTTTAATTTTATCAAGTTTTTCAGAATTTTCTTTATACATTTTCTCAAATTTATATTTTAATTTTTCTAATATTTGTGTATCTTCATTTGTTTGGTTGTAAGAAAAAGCTTGATTCATTAAAAAAATAAATATAAGTGTGAAAATTAAAATCTTTTTCATATTTAATTATATTAAATAATAACTTAAAATTAATTTTAAGTTATATTATGACTTTTTCAAGTTTTATATTATTTATTATCAACTAAAATTAAATACTTTTGTAAAAATAAATAAAAATAATAATATATAAAAAATACTTAGAGATTTTATAAATTTTTTTATAATTAAATTATAAATATAATGTATATTTTTGTAATAATTTTTATTTTAGTTTTCATTATAT